>JAEURB010000015.1 GCA_016788435.1 Anaerolineae bacterium
CCGCAAGCAGAGTATTGAAGCGCCGGACAGCCTGATACCCGAAGAACAGCCCGCGCCTGTCCCGCCTGATATACCACTGTCGGATGCCGTCGGGCCAGCTTCGGAAACCCAAGCACCGCCGGAAGCAGCGCCGCCCGTTCAGCCGCCCCCTCCGCCGCCGCAGCAGGTAGCGACCGCGTATCCACCGCGAAAACGCCGCCGCGCCTGGCCCTACAATCTGGTGACATGCTTCACGTTGCTGCTGGCTTGCGGGGCCTGCGCCTTCATCGCGGCGATCTGGGTGAACCCGTACAGCGCGCTCAATCCGTTTCCGCCGCTCACGCCGCTGCCAGTCGTCGTTTCGATGACGCCGACCATCACCCTCACGCCTGAACCAACGGCGACTCTGACGCCTGAGCCGACGCTCACCCCGACCATCACGCCAACGCCTGAGCCAACCGAGCCGCCAACCGTGACGCCGATCCCGGTTGCGGCGATTGGCGAAAACTCGTTCGCGCCCATCGAGAGCGGCGGGCGGCAGGTGGTCTTCATCGCCAACCCCGAGGCGCGCGGCGCCTGTGCGTGGCAAAGCGTGGCGGGGACGCTGACCGACGTCAACGGCGCGCCCCTCAACGATTATCGTATTCGGGTGTTGGGCGATGGAATTGACGCGACGGCGACCACCGGAAGCGCGCCCGGTTATGGGCCGGGCGGCTTCGAGGTGCAGTTGGGGAACGAAGCGCGTGAGGGACAGGTCGCTGTCCAGGTGCTCGATCCGGCCGGCGCAACCGTCTCGGATGTGGTGAGCGTGCCGATCAGCGCCCGCTGCGACTGGAACATCTCAATTATCCGCTTTCAGCAGTTAGCCGCCCCGTGACAGGCGACGCCGCTGCTAGCCGCGTTGGAACGTGGCCCCGGATGATGTGTGCCTGGAGCTGGAACCGCTAGACCGTCGGGCGGATGACCGACAGCACGCGGCCCTGAATCTGGCAGTGCTTGGCCTCGACGAAGATCGGGTCCATGGTCGGATGCGCTGGTTGCAGACGCACGCGCTCGCCTTCCTGATAGAAATACTTGAGCGTCGTTTCGCCGCGCTCGTTCAGCCACACCGCCACCATCTCGCCGTCCCTGGCCGTGTTCTGCCGCCTGAACAGCACGATATCACCGTTGCGGATCATGGCGTCAATCATCGAGTCACCTTTGACGCGCAAGGCGTAGACTTCGGCGGGGTCAATGCCGCGCAGCATGGACGGCGGCACGTCAATCTGGCTGTCAGCGTCGTAGTAGTGGCCCATGTCTTCCGGAATCTGCACCGGCTGGCTGGCGACGATCTGGCCGATGAGCGGCACCTTGCTTGACAAGGCGGCCGCCTGCACCGGAATCACATTGCTCTTGCCCTTGCCGGAACTGGACTTGACGAGCCGGATCCCGCGTGACGCCCGCGCCGAACGCGACATATAGCCCGCTGCGACCAGTTTGTTCAGGTTGTAATTGACCACGCTGGTGGAGTTGATACCCGTCGCCATGCCAATTTCCCGGATGGTGGGCGGGTAACCGTTCTGTTCGACGTAGGTCTCCATATAGCGCAGAATTCCGCGCTGCCGATCGGACAACTTCGTTCGGTCTCTCATTCCAGCCTCCAGTGACGCACAGATGTTCCCTTATCCCGCGATTGTTAGCGAACACAAGTTCTATGTCAAATCGAACAGATCTTCCGTCTGCTATAATTCTGCCCGAACAGTCGGCGAAAT
>JAEURB010000030.1 GCA_016788435.1 Anaerolineae bacterium
CGATCTTCTCGTTCTTCTCCAGCAGCCGTACGACGGAAGCCGTGCCGGACTTCGGCCTGTTTGTGGTCGCCGATGGGATGGGGGGGCACAGCGATGGCGAACGCGCGTCGGCCATCGCCACACGCACCGTAGCGACGCACATTCTACGCGAATCCTATCTGCCCCTGTGCGAGCATCAGGACACGAACACCCCTATCGCCGAGGTGGTGACCAATGCCATCCAGCGCGCGAACGAGGCGGTGGTTCAGAATCTGACCGATGGCGGCACCACGGTATCAGCCGCTGTGCTGATCGGCGATCTGGCCTATTTCGGTCACGTTGGTGACAGCCGGATATACCTGATCAGCCGGGGCAAGATTGAGCGAATCACGCGCGACCATTCGTGGGTGCAGCGCCTGATCGAACTGGATCAGCTGACGCCCGATGAAGCTAACGAACATCCTCAGAAGAACTTGCTGTACCGTGCGCTGGGCCAGAGCGACACGCTGGAGGCCGATACGCTGATGCGCCGGATGCCGCCCAGTTCCCGGCTCGTATTATGCAGCGACGGCCTCTGGAACCAGGTTCCCGATGCCGATATCCTCGCCGCAGTCACACAGGCCGCGACGCCGCAGGACGCCTGCCAGCGCCTGATTGCGATGGCCAACTCGGCGGGTGGTCCCGACAACATCTCGGTCATTGTTGTCCAGCTTCCTGGGTAGGGTGCTGACCATGCGCGCGGTTGAGGGTAGTTGATGGACTTCAATCCGTACGAGTTTCTGGGCGTGCCGCAAACCGCCACGTCTGAGGAAATCAAGATTGCCTACCGGCGAATCGCCCGCAGGCTGCATCCTGATGCTAACCCTGAGAGTCCTGCGGCCGCCGCGCATTTTCAGGATCTTACTGTCGCCTACGATCTTCTGTCTGACCCGGTGCGCCGACGCGCGTATGACCAGCGCGGCGAAGAGGGGAGCGGCCTGCGCTTCCAACTGCGCACGACGACCAGCCGCAGCAGCACGCTGATTCTCCCTGAACCGCAGGTCTTCTACACACTGGTCGAAGTCCTGCCCGACGAGTCCGTCAACGAAGTGGACTACAGCAAGGAGTCGCGCCTCAACCTCACGCTGGTACTGGATCGCAGCAACTCGATGAGTGGCACGCGACTGGAGAAGGTCAAAATCGCGGCCCACCAGATCATTGACCGGATGGGGCCGAACGACGTGCTGTCGGTTGTCACGTTCAATGACTTCGCCGAGGTGGTGATACCCGCAGGCCCGGTGACCGACAAGGCGGCGTTGAAGTCACGGGCCAGCATGATGCTGCCCGGAGGCGGCACGGAGATCCTCAAAGGCTTGCAGCTCGGGGTCGCGCAGAATCGCCAGTTCCTCGGCCCGCGCATGGTGAACCACATCGTGCTACTCACCGATGGCAACACCTATGGCGATGAAGAACAGTGCATGGCGCTGGCCCGCGAAGTGGCGCGGGAGGGAATATCGATCTCGGCGATGGGTCTCGGCCAGGAGTGGAATGACCGCTTTCTCGATGAGCTTTCGGCGCTTACTGGCGGCTCGACGGTGTACATCACGTCGGCCAATGCCGTGGTCAAGTTCCTCAACGAGCGTGTGCGCAGCCTGTCGAACGTTTTCGCCGAGCGTGTTCAGGTTCTGATCGCGATTGACCCGGACATTCGCATTGAATCGGCCTTCCGCTTGTCACCGAACCCGCAGCCACTTTCGGTGAATGACGGGATACTACTGCTGGGCAGTCTGCAGGTTGGCCGCCCGATTTCGCTGCTGCTCCAGCTAGAGGTTCCGGCCAACCAACCGGCTGGAAACCGTCCGGTCGCTCGCTTCGTGGCCGCCGCTGATATCCTCGCCAACAAAGTTCAGCGCATGCAACTGGTAGACGATGTTTCGCTGAACTTCACAGCCGAACCTGTGCAGGAAGACCCTCCGTCTGCCATTCTGGATGCCATCGCCAAGCTCACACTGTATCGAATGCAGGAACGCGCCCAGGAAGCACTCGACAAAGGAGACGTGCGGACTGCGACACGCCGCCTAGAAAACCTCGCCACCCGCCTGATGGAAATGGGCGAACTTGAGCTCGCAGCCCAGGCGCAGATGGAAGCTCAGCAGGTGAGCTATACGCACAGTCTGACCGACGCCGGGCGCAAGGCGCTCAAATACCAGACGCGCAGCCTGCTGATGAATGCGCTGGAGGAGAATCGCTAGCGCCATGAGAGCCTGTAAATACTGCACCCACACCAATCGTGAAGGCATGTTCTTCTGTGAAGAATGTGGACGCCGCCTAGGCGTATCCGATGCGCTGGCGTCGCTTCCCACCAAGCAACTGGATATCGAGGGTGACAATCTCAACATTCGCTCGACTTGGGGAACCGCGCGCTTCGAGCATAATTCGGCGATCATCCTGCACGTACGTGATGCCGCCGAACCGCTGATCATCAGCCCGCACGACCGCGTCGTGATCGGCCGCGTGGATGCATCGAGCGAGCGCACGCCTGACGTTGATCTGACACCCTACAAGGCTCTCGAATTCGGTGTCTCGCGCATTCATGCTTCCATTGAGCGCGACGATGAAACGCTTGTCATCACCGATCTCGGCAGCGCCAACGGCACTCATCTCAATGGCCAGCGCCTGACGCCCGAACAACCTCGCGTGCTGCGCGATGGCGACGAAATCCATTTCGGCAAGATGATCGTGCACGTTTATTTCAAGACCACCTAACCCCTACCCGGAAGACGTGTCTCATGATTACGCTGCTCCTTCACCTGCAGAATGTCGAGCCAATCAAACTCGATGTGGAAGACCTTCCCGGCCTGACTGACACGGTCATCCTAGGTAAGAATCCCCGGGATCGATCCGACCGGGAACTGGATTGGGTCGAGGACGGCGTCACATCCATCTACATGCCCTGGTGGCGCGTCAGTTACGTCGAGGTGCTGCCCAGCGAAGAACGCGAGAGCGAGTTCCCGCTGCCGTTCCGTACCGACTAGCGCACATTTGCAAAGTGACCAATCTGCTCAATCGCGGCCCTCACCGTTTGTCCCTCTCCCAAGTGGTGATGGCTTCACCCCTGCTGTATGTGGGCGAAGGGGCTGGTGGATGAGGGCCAATGCAAACACACGCTAGACTCGCGGCAGACCGCGTAACAGGATTACACCTATGAGCCACCCCGTTCCACGCCCGCCGCAGCGCGACGGCAAGCGCATCCTGGTCGTGGATGATGAACCACGCATGATCAATTTCATCCGCATGAATCTGGAACTGGAAGGCCACCAGGTCATCGAGGCGCACAACGGCCTCGAAGCACTCGACCAGATACGGACGAAGCTACCCGATATCGTGCTGCTCGATGTGATGATGCCGGAACTGGACGGATTTGAGACGTTGCGGATGCTGCGCGAGTTTTCGGCAATCCCTGTGATCATGCTCACCGCCAAGGGGGACGAAAATGACCGCGTTTACGGGCTGGAGTTGGGGGCCGACGACTACGTGTCGAAGCCATTCGGTCCGCGCGAGTTGTCCAGCCGCATCCGGGCCGTACTGCGCCGTTCCGACCGGCCATCTGCCTCTCCGGATCAAGCCATTCTCAGGATTGATGGCCGGCTGAGCGTGGATTTCAATCGCCACGAGGTCATCGTCAAGGGTGAGCGTATCAAGCTGCGCCCGACCGAATACCTGCTGCTCTATCACCTGATCGAAAACGCAGGCTGGACGGTTCCGCACGACCAGCTTCTGGCGAAGGTATGGGGCTATGAGTACCGGGATGAGGCGCATTACGTTCGCCTGTACGTGAATTACCTGCGGGAGAAGATCGAGGAAGACCCTTCCAACCCGCACTATATTCTCACCGAGCGCGGGGTGGGCTACCGCTTCCTGGACTTCCGGCGCGAAGCCAACCAGCCCACCGGCTGAACCGCCTGGCCCACAAGAAGCAGCGCGCGGGCCGAATAGCAGCCTGCGCGCTTTTGAATGTCTGGCGAGATGCGCTTAGAGCGTGGCTTTTGCTTCTTCCAGCGCAGCAACAAAACGAGTTTCCAGAGCCTGCTTGTCCGCCTCATCGAGAAAGCTCAGGCGCACACCGTTAAGCAGCAGAGCCGCCACGTCCTCGATGCTTACACTGCCCGCTTCGAGCACGGCGAGATAGGCATCGGTCAGCGTCATTCCGAGATGGCTGGGCGCATCTACGCTCAAGGTGACTGGCACGCCGGCATCGAGCAGCGCGCGCAGCGGGTAGTCCGACGCCTGCGCCAACCGGCCGTTCTTCAGCCCCCGCGTAATACCGGCCAGCACGCCAATACCTTCGGCGGCGCTGCGGTCGAGCAGATCGGGCGAAGTCCAAAGATCCCAGGCATCAATCAGACGGTTCGGGTGCAGCGCCTCAAACGTCGTCGTCAATCCCTCTGTGCCGCCCGCGCCATTGGTTTGTACCACGCGGGCCACATCATGCTTTTCTGCGCTTCGGAAAGCGCGCTCGAACTGCCCGGCAGGCTGCACTTCCTCATTGCCAAGCAGCGCCAAGCCCACCACGCCGGCCTTCTTCCCGGCCGCGCTGGAGGCAAAGCGGGCCGCATCATCAGCGCGCCTCGGTTCATCGCGCGGAATCGTAAGTACCCACTGCACGCGAATACCCCATGCACGCTGTGCGCGATCCCGCCCGTCGTTCAGTACGGCGAACAGATCTTCAATGCGCAGGCCCATTCCCTCGTACAGGGCGGGGTTGACCATGATTTCGGCATACAGAACGCCCGTCTTCCACAGCGCCGTCGCCGCATCATAGGCAACACGCGCCAGTTCGAGCGGAGTACTGATCCAGGTGCTGGCGACGCGCGCCAGTTCGTCGGCCCGCTTCAGTTCCGGTTTCTGAATCTGCGCCATCAGTTCGCGAAAGTGTTTGGTTGTCAGCGGGATGTCGTTCTGGTTAGCTATCGTCTGGAGTGTCGCCGGGTTCATCGCGCCTTCCAGCCGAACGCCGAGTTCTGCTTTGGGCGCGGCCTGCAGGAAATCCTTCATCGTCATTGAACTGCTCCTTAAGCGTGAGTTGTCGTTTGGGGCGCCGGGCGTGCCTTACGGGCTGCTTCGTTCTCCGCACGGCGCGCAATGGCGCTGCGGATTAGCCCGCTGAACAGCGGATGTGGCGCGTTCGGGCGGCTCAGGAACTCCGGATGGAACTGGCTGCCCACCATAAATGGATGATCCGTGATCTCCGCAATCTCAACCAGTTTTCCGTCCGGACTGACGCCGCTGAACGTCATACCAGCATCGCTGAATCTGGCCCGGTATTCATTGTTGAACTCATAACGGTGGCGATGGCGCTCCTGTATCACGCCGTGCGCGTGATAGGCTTCGGCAGCGTGCGAACCATCGGTCAGCTTACACGGGTACAGGCCGAGCCGCATCGTTCCGCCGAGATCGGTGATGCTGCGCTGGTCGAGCATCATATCAATCACGTAGTTGTCACTGGTCACCTCGAACTCGCTGCTGTTGGCGTCTTCCAGGCCCAGCACATCCCGCGCAAACTCGATGCACATGGTTTGCATGCCCAGGCATAGCCCGAGATACGGAACCAGCTTCTCGCGGGCGTAGCGCCCCGCAATGATCTTGCCCTCGATGCCGCGATAGCCGAAGCCACCTGGCACCACTACCCCATCCGCCTGTTCGAGCAAGTCCCAGCCCTTGCCCTTTTCCAGTTCTTCTGAGTTGACCCACAGGATTTCCAACCGGTGATGGAGGGAACTGGCGGCGTGGAAGAGGGCTTCCTTGACGCTCATATAGGCGTCGCGCAGCTCGACGTACTTGCCGACAACGGCAATCGAAACGGACTTCTCAGACTGTTTGGCGGCGCGCATCGTCTCGATGGTCTTGCGCCACTCCGATAAGTCAGGCCGTCCTGCCTTCAGATGAAGCTCCTCGATGATGAAGTCACCAAGGCCGGCATCTTCGAGCAGCAGTGGCACGTTGTAGATGAGGTCGGTCGTTTCCAGCGGAATGACGGCCCGGCGTTCCACATCGCAGAAGAGCGCGATCTTGTCCACGATGTCATCGGTCACCGGATGATCGGTGCGGGCGATGATCACCTGCGGCTGAATACCGATGCTGCGAAGCTCGTTGACGCTGTGCTGCGTCGGCTTGGTTTTCAGTTCGCCTGTCGCGCCAATGTAGGGCAGAAACGTAACGTGGACGTAGAGCGCGTCGTTGCGGCCAACGGCCATGCGCATCTGGCGGATGGCCTCGAAGAACGGCAGGCCCTCGATATCGCCGACCGTGCCGCCGACTTCGACGATGATGACATCGGCGCCGCTTTCCTTGCCCACCAGGGCGATGCGGCGGCGGATTTCGTTGGTGATGTGGGGGATGACCTGGATCGTGCCGCCGAGGAAATCGCCGCGCCGTTCCTTCTCGATGACGTGGCTGTAAACCTGGC
>JAEURB010000031.1 GCA_016788435.1 Anaerolineae bacterium
CAATACCGACGCGCAGATGGAGGAAGAGGAGCCCGGCAAGCTGAAGGTGCTGGGCGACACCACTGAAGCCGCTTTGCTGGTCGCTGCTGCCAAGGTTGGGTGGGACAAAGCCAAAATCGAAGCTGTATCGCCGCGTGTGGGTGAACTGCCCTTCAGCAGCGAACGCAAGGCAATGACAACCATTCACGACTTCAAGACGACGGAACTGGAGCATCTGTTCCGCGACAGCGACATCGTCGCTACCGTCAAAGGCGCGCCGGATCGCCTGCTGAGCTGGGCCACGTATGAGGACGTGCCGGATGGCAAGCGAGAAATGACGCCAGAGCGCCGCGCGGCCTGGCAGGAGCAAACCAACCGCATGGCCGCGCAGGGACTGCGCGTAATCGGCGTGGCCTACAAGACCATTACGGAAGTACCCGACCCCGTCACCGAAGACATCGAGCGCGACCTGACAATGCTCGGCCTCGTCGGCATCGTAGACCCGGCCCGGCCCGAAGCGCGCGAGGCGATTCATGTCGCGCAGGGGGCTGGCATCCGCTCGATCATGATCACTGGCGACCATGCGCTGACGGCCGAGGCCATCGGCCGCAGCCTGGGCATCATCGGTGAGGACCAGCACGCCATCACTGGCGCAGAACTCAGCGACATGACCGACGAGCAGCTTGGCGAGGCGCTGCAGCATACGTCAGTGTTTGCCCGCGTCGCGCCGGAACACAAGATGCGCCTCGTGAAGGTGTTGCAAAACCAGGGCCATGTCGTGGCGATGACGGGCGACGGCGTCAACGATGCCCCGGCGCTCAAGCAGGCCGATATTGGCGTGGCGATGGGCATCACAGGCACTGAGGTCAGCAAGGGTGCGGCCGATATGGTGCTGGTGGACGACAACTACGCCTCTATCGTCGCGGCCGTCGAAGAAGGCCGCCTCGTTTACCAAAACATCCGCAAGTTCATCCTGTTCCTGCTCAGTTCAAACGTCGGCGAAATCCTCGTCATGTTCGTCGGTATCCTGATCGGCCTGCCCGTTCCGCTGCTGGCCATTCAAATCCTGTGGGTAAACCTGCTCACCGACGGGCTGCCGGCCATCGCGCTCGGCTTCGACCCGGCCGACTCAGACCTGATGAAGCAGCGGCCGCGCCCGAAGTTCGAGAGCGTGTTCGCCGGCGGGCTGGGCCGCAAGATCGTCTGGCGCTCGATCGTGCTGGCAATCGTCACGCTCGCCGCCTTCCTGATCGGCCATGCCATCAACCGGCTCGATCCGCTTGACCCGACGCTCGATGTCGAATCATGGACTTCGTACGAAATCGAGCAGACGCTCGGAATAACGCCGCCGGCTGAGTGGGACGCAATGACGGAAGACGAGCGAGCCGAATACCTGCACGCCGAGGCGGCCAGCGGTGAGCATGGTAGCGCTTCCGGCATGCTGGGCGCGGCTGAAACGCTGCCGCGCACGCTGGCCTTCACCGTGCTGGCGCTCGGCCAAATCTTCCATGTACTGTCCATCCACGCCGGCAACCGGTCGTTCTTCAGCATCGGCTTCGCGCATAACCGCTTCCTGCTGTGGTCGGTCGTGGCGACGATTCTCCTGCAGTTAGCGGTCATCTACGTCCCATTTATGCAGGAATTGTTCCGAACATATCCGCTCACAATCATCGAACTGGTGATCGCCGTCGCGCTTTCATCTGTCCTGTTCTGGATGATCGAGATCCCCAAGCTGTTCCGGCGCGAAGCGCCCGCGCGGCAGATACCGGAAGCGGCATAACCTCGCCATAAACGAGTGGAGGGCCGCCCGGAATGGACGACCCTCCACTTGCATGGCTATTCTCCGGTCCGCGATCAGCCGAAGATCTCCTCCAGCCGCGCATTGACCTCGGCGGTAATAGTCACATCCAGCGCCGCGAAATTCTGGTCAACCTGTTCGGGCCGCGTTGCGCCGGTGATGGCGCTCGTGACGAAGGGATTGCGCAGCACCCAGGCGATGGCAAGCGCGCCGGGCGTCGTGCCGATTTCACGGGCCAACCCGGAGAATGCGCGCGCCCGGCTGATACGCTCGGTGCTCAGCCCACGGTTGAACCAATCTGCATCCACCGTCGTGGCGCGGCTGCCTTCCGGGATGCCGTCGTTGTATTTGCCGGTCAGCACGCCCGAAGCCAGCGGACTGTAAGGGACCAGCCCCATCCCATGCCGTTCAACCGCTGCTTCCAATGCACCCTCTACGTTGGACCGATCCAGCAGATTGTAGAGCGGCTGCTCGACAATGGGGCGATGCGCGCCGGTCGCTTTGACGACCTCGACCGCGGCGTCCAGTTGCTCAGGCTTCCAGTTGCTCGTTCCCCAGTACAGGATCTTGCCCTGCCGGATCAGGTCGTCAATTGCGCGAACCGTTTCGTCCAGCGGGGTCTCAGGGTCGAAGCGGTGGCAGAAGAACAAGTCCACATATTCAGTATCGAGCCGCCTCAGCGATGCCTCGACGGACTCGAAGAGATGTTTACGCGACAGCCCACGGTCGTTGATATTGTCACTAAAAGGAAAGAAGGCCTTGGTGCTGATGACCAGATCTGAGCGCTTCATGGTCTTGATGGCCTTGCCAACCAGCGATTCGGCCCGCCCCTCCGCATAGACGTCGGCGACGTCAATGAAGTTCGCGCCAAGTTCAACGGCGCGATGAATACTGGCAAGGGCCTCCTGCCCGGTACCCTTATGACCATAGCTGAGCCATGCGCCGAGCGACAGCGCACCGATCTTCAGGCCCGAACTACCAACGTTCCGATAATCCATCTTTGCACTTCCTCATCACATCAATACCGATACAAGCACACGTAACGCGCGAGGCACCGGCCCGAACCATGGCGCACCTGCACCATTTCATGGCCGGCCGTGTTATCATAGTCAGAGAAAGACATGCGTACCCGATGGCCGCTTTCAGCCGAAAGCCGATTCGCGGAACATGGCACGCACGGCCAAGGTATTCTGTCAGAATGGATTGCAGACTGTCAGGTAGGGATTTCCGCTCAGGTGCCTGATCAAACTATTACGCCACCCGTTGATGCCTCACGTATCGCGCCGCGCAGCCAGGCGAAGCGTGACCGGGTCATCGCCGCCGCAGCCCGCCCTTATTCCAGCCACCAAACCAGCGCAGAAATACGAAAGGCCGGGTTTCCCCGGCCTAACCACGCGCTGAACTGCGAGAGGCCGTTAGACCTTTGCCATCGTCTTGATGCATTTGGCGCACACGTACTTGCGTACCGTTCGCCCGCTCTCGGAAACCTTGATGCGCTGGATGTTCGGATTGAACTTCCGCCGGGTCGCGCGCATCGAGAAACTACGGTGATTGCCGAACTGCGGCTTCTTGCCGCAGAATTCACACGCCGCCATGTTCGTGCCTCATCCGGGTACAACGACTATCACAACGAAGCAGCATCCTACCATAGCGCTCCAGTCTCGACAAGGGCGCTCACGTCAGGAATGATCACGGTATTTTCACGCCCACGCACTCAGGCAGCAGGACACTGACATGATCACGCGACAGATTTTCCGCGCTAACCAGAATATCGCTGCCGATGGTTATCTGGTCAAGCAGTTGTTCGGCGCAGGCCTGGTGTGGCTGGAACAGAACAAAGAGACGGTTAACCGGCTCAACGTGTTCCCAGTTCCCGATGGCGATACCGGAACCAACATGTTCCTGACGATGCGCCACGCCTACCTCGAAATCGCCCATATGGAAGAAACGAATGTCGGCAAGCTGGCGCGGGCGATGAGCAATGGCGCACTGCGCGGCGCGCGCGGCAATTCCGGAGTCATCCTGTCGCAGTTGTTCGCCGGTACGGCCGCCGCGCTGGACGGGCACGACCGCATGACCGCCCCGCTGTTTGCCGAAGCCACCCGTGCCGCCGTCGAATACGCCTACCGCGCCGTCGAGAAGCCGGTTGAAGGCACCATCCTCACCGTTTCGAGGATGATGATGGAATCGGTGCAGAACAACTACTCGCACAATCCCGATCTGATCATGCTGCTCAAGCGCATGATCGTGGCCGGGCGCGTCGCGCTGCGCCACACCCCGGAAATGCTGCCCGTCCTCAAGAAAGCCGGTGTGGTCGATTCGGGCGGCGCGGGCCTGCTCTATATCTTCGAGGGAATGCTGCGCGCGCTGTGCGGCAAACCGATGGAGGCGGTCGCCATCGAGGAAGCGCCGGTTCCGGTTCAGCACGAGGAAACGTGGGAAGATGCTCTCGTGCCGGAAGACGGGCTGGGCTATGGCTATGATGTGCAGTTTCTGATGCGCGGTGATGGCATGAACATCGAGCATGTTCGCCGCGACATTCAGGCGATGGGCTGGTCCACACTGGTGGTTGGCGACAATCAACTCATCAAGGTACACGTGCACGTGCATACCCCCGGCGACCCGCTGAGCTATGCCATTCAGTCGGGCGCCAGCCTCGATGACATTGTGGTTGAGAATATGCAGCGCCAGTATGAGGACTACGTACATTCGCGCGCCGACCGTGACGGCGAAGGCGCGGTGGCCGTTGAAAGCCGCGGCCCGGCCGTTATCGCCGTTGCGGCCGGAGCGGGCATGAAGCGAGTCTTCCTTGAACAGCTTGGCGCAGCTTCGGTTATCTCCGGCGGGCAGACTATGAACCCCAGCACCGGCGATTTTCTCAATACCATCGCCATGCTGCCGAACGAAGAAATCATTCTGCTGCCCAACAATAAGAACGTGCTACTGGCGGCCCGCCTGGCGGCCGAAAGCGCGACCGGACGCAGCGTCAGAGTTGTGCCAACTGTCTCGGTTCCGCAGGGCATCGCCGCTATGTTTGAGCACCAGCTCCACACCGGAAGCGGCGAGGCAGCTATTCTCGATGTGGTAGCCGACGCCATGAACGACGCGGCAAGCGCCATTCGAACGCTCGAAGTCACCAATGCCACGCGGGACGTGGAGATTGATGGCTTAAGCGTGCGCGCCGGGCAATACATCGGCCTGCTTGATGACAAGCTGGCTGCCGCTGGTGATGATGTTGAAGCTGTTGTGCGCGATCTGCTGGTCAGGGCAGGGGCCGAGAAGGCCGAGCGCGTGACCATCTACTACGGAAGCGACGCCAGCCTGCGCCAGGCCAAGGCCCTGGTCGAAAGCCTGATCGGGCAGTTCGGGGCGGCCGAGTTCGAAGTGGTGGAGGGCGGACAGCCCCTATATCCCTACATCCTCAGTGTTGAATAACTGATGCAGCGCGTCGCCATCGTCACGGACAGCTACGCGCACTTCTCGCCGCCGCTGTCCGTCACCCTCGAGCCGATCACCGTCGTGCCGAACCGGCTGACGCTGGATGGGCGTTCCTACCGCGAGAACGTGGACCTGAGCACCGACGAGGCGCTGCGCATGATCGCCCTGCGATCCTCGACGCCGTCGGTGTCTCCCCCCAGCGTCAGCGACTATGCGGCGGTTTATGGCCGCCTCTCGGCGGAATACGACGCCATCCTCTCCATTCACGCGTCGCGTGAGATCAGCGAAAGCTGGGCGCGGGCGCGCGAGGCGGCCCACCCCTATCAGGGGAGATGCCCAATCCACGTCATCGACTCACAATCTATTTCGGCGGGCGAAGCCATTCTCGCGCGGGCCGCCCTGCGCGCACTGGACATCGGAGACCCGGCCGAAAGCGTGGCGCGCATGGTGCGTGGCGCGGTGGATCGGCTGTATGCCATCTTCTTCACCGAGCAGAGCGACTTCCTGCTGCATAACGGGATCATGGAGCCCGCGCAGGCGATCCTGGCTTCGATGATCGGCATCAAGCCGATCCTTACCATCGAGAACGGCGTGCTCACCCCGATGGAAAAAGTTCGCACCCGGTCGCAGGCGATTGAACGGATGGTGGAGTTTGCGGTAGAGTTCACGGAAATCGAGGATGCAGCGATAATCGGGCCACGCCCCGGCCCCAGCGACGCGGCGCGTTCACTGCAGGATCGACTGAGCGCCGAGTTTCCGTCGCGGCCGTTTCCGTACATGATGTATGGTGCTTCGCTGGCTGCGCTGATTGGCGCCGACGCCACCGGACTTATTCTTCTGGAAGAGGAAGATGACGAGTTGAATAATGAGTACTGAGCGCATCCATATTATCGCGGACAGCACGAGCGACATTCCACCGGAACTCCTGCCGAATCTCCCCATTACCGTTGTGCCGACCTTCGTGAACTTCGCTGGCAACAGTTTCCCAGATGACAACGTGCAACTGGACAGGCAGGGGTTTTACCAGCAATTGCCGGCGCTGCGACCTTTCCCGACCACGGCCGCGGCCTCGCCTGGTATGATCGAAGACGCGATCAAAGCCGTCGCGGACCGATGCGACCACATCATCTTCCTCGCGCAATCCACGAAACTCGGCAGTTGCTACACCCAAATGCGCCTGGCCGCCAGCAGCCTTCCGCCCGATCGTTATACGCTGGTGGATAGCCAGCAGATCGCAATGGGGTTCGGATGGCAGGCTATCATCGGCGCTGAAACCGCGCTCGAAACCGGCAGCGTCGAAGCCACGCTCGATGCGATGGCGCGCGTTCGTAAGGCCGTGCGGGTTTATTGCGCGCTCAACACGCTGGAGTATCTGCAGCGCGGCGGGCGCGTGGGCTGGGCACAAGCGGGTATCGGCACGCTGCTGCAAATCAAGCCTATACTGCTGGTCGAAGACGGCGAAGTGAAGTCGCATGCCAAAGTTCGCACGTTCAGCCGCGCGTTGGAGGAGATCGTGCGGGTAGCCCACGAATACGCACCGCTCGACAGGCTGGCGATCATCTACACGACCGATGCCGAAGCGGCCAACGCGCTGCGCGACCGGCTGCAGGATATTCTGCCGGCCGGCGGGCGGACGATTGTGACGCGCATTACCCCTTCGATTGGCGTGCATGCCGGGCCGGGCGCACTGGGCATCGTGCCACTCAGCGCCGCGTGGAAAAACTGAATGCCTACAGTCATTGCGCGGTTTGGCTGGCGCGAGTAAAACTGGGGGTAAAGTTGCGGCATCCGCCGGGCGGTTGGCGCGATGGTTTGAACCTGTAAGCGGATCGGGCATTGTCACCAGCGTTCGCAAGGCCTGATCGGTCGAATGCCTCCGGTCGATTCTGAAACAAGAGAAAGCGAAGAACTGGACGATGAGTTCGAAACGCATTCACATTGTCACCGACAGCACGTGCGACATTCCGCCGGAAATGCTGCCGAATTACCCGGTCACGGTCGTGCCAACGTTCGTGAACTACGGCGGCAACAGCTATCCCGATGACAACGTTCAGCTCAATCGCCAGGAGTTTTATCAGCAGTTGCCCACGATGCGCCCCTTCCCCACCACCGCCGCGATGTCACCGGCGATGGCAGAGGACGCGATCAACGTCGCGGCAGCAGCCAGCGACCACGTTATCATCTGCACGCTGTCTGCCAAGCTGAGCGGCGTGTATAACACGATGCGCCTGGCAGCCGCCAATCTCCCGGCCGAGAAATACACCCTGATTGACAGCCAGCAGGTGGCGATGGGATTAGGCTGGCAGATCATCATCGGTGCCGAAACGGCCATGGCAACCGGCAGCGTTGAAGCTACGCTGGACGCGATGGCCCGTGTTCGCAAAGTGGTGCGCGTCTACTGTGCACTCACCACGCTGGATTACCTGCATAAGGGCGGCCGCGTTGGCTGGGCACAGGCGGGCATCGGCACGCTGCTGCAAATCAAGCCCATCCTGCTGGTCGAGGACGGCGAAGTCAAGTCGCATGTCAAAGTTCGCACTTTCAGCCGCGCGATTGACGAAGTCGTTCGGGTGGCCAGCGAATACAAGCCGCTGGACCGGATGGCGATTATCTACGCGGCCGATGTAGACGCCGCCTACGCCTTGCGCGACCGGCTGAAGGACATTCTGCCGGGCGGTGACAAGACGATTATCTCGCGCATTACCCCCTCGGTCGGTGTGCATACCGGGCCGGGCGGGTTGGGCATTGCGCCCCTCAGCGCCTCGTGGAAAGTCTAGGTTCATGCCCTCAGCTCTGGAAACGCTGGTCAAAATCCTGAAGGTCGAACGCGAGCAAGGATACAAGAACGAGGCGGAAGCGGGCGGTTTGGCCGCCTATTCCTCCACCTGGGTCGGTTTGGCCATGCAACAGGCGCGGCGTCCCGAAGCAGTAGCGCTGGTCGAGGAGATTGACGGAAACCTGCGCGCCTATGGTTTCCTCGATGGCCGCGAGGCACGCAGCAAATCGGTCGAATACATGCTGGGACGCATCACCGGGCGCATCGCGCCGCCACCATCTGTGCAGGCGCGCATCGCCGAGCTTCATGCCCAAAGTGCCTCGCCAGCGCCGCCCGTCCCTGCCGCCGCACCAGAGTCCGGCGCATCTCCAGCGCATGCCGCTGCCCCGCCGCCCCGCCCACGCGAGGCAGAAGCGCAGCGCCCACCCAAGCCGCCGAAGAAACTTCAGCCTCAGCAATCGCCGCGCCCTCCACAGCGTTCGGGCGATGAGGGTGATGATGGTGGCAACCGGCCAGAGTTCAGCAGCCTCGGGCCGGAGTTCAGTGGCAGCACCACGCCCGGCACACTCGATTTGCCCGCCCGCGTGCGGCTCGAACGCCCGCCGCGTGAAGCACGCCCCGCCCTTAGCCCGGAAGAAGCGGCTGACCGCCTGCACGGCCTGCGCGCACCAGTCACGGTCATCAAGGGTATTGGCGAAGGACTGGCCGAAAGGCTGCAAAAGCTCGGCATCTATACGGTGTGGGACATGCTCCAGCACCTGCCGCGCCGCTATGATGACTATACGCAGCTTCAGTTCATCCGCCGCCTGACGCCGGATCAGATCGTCACCGTTATCGGAACGATCCGCAGCACCGAGACACGAGTCGGCCGCAACAACCGCCGCGACTTCTTCATGACGGTGGATGATGGCACCGCGCCATTGAGCGTAACCTTCTTTGGGCAGCATTTCCTGATCAACAGCCTGCGGAAAGGCCAGCAGGTCGTGCTTCACGGCAAGACCTCGATCTTTGGCAACCGGATGCAGCTCACCAATCCCGAATGGGAGCTGGTGGATATCGAGGATTTGCGCGCCATCGGCATCGTGCCGGTCTACCCGCTGACCGAGGGGTTGACCAACAAGACGCTGCGCCGCCACATGAAGCACGCCGTCGAGTATTGGGGCGAGCGCATCCCCGATTATTTGCCGTCCGTCGTACTCGACCGCGCCGAATTGGGTGACCTCGGCTGGGCAGTGCGCAACCTGCACTTCCCCGAGAGCCTGGATCACCTCGCCCATGCCCGCCGCCGCCTGTCGTTTGATCAACTACTGCTCATTCAGCTGGCGGTGATGGGCAACCGGCGCGCCTGGCAGTCCACGCCAGCCATCCCGCTGGCGGCTGACGATTTGCAGGTGGCCGAGTTCAGCGAGTCGGTTTTCCCTTACTCCCTGACCGGGGCACAGCAGCGCGTACTTGGCGAGATTAGGGCCGACCTGGCGCGCGATGTGCCGATGAACCGCCTGCTGCAAGGCGATGTGGGCAGCGGCAAGACGGCGGTGGCGCTTTCGGCAATGGCCATCACCTTCTTCAACGGCCGCCAATCGGCGCTGATGGCCCCCACCAGCATCCTGGCCGAACAGCACTACCGCAATATCTCAGGCATGGCCGAGAGTTTCCCCGGCGAACGCAAGCCGCGCGTGGCGCTGCTTACTGGCGCGTTATCAGCGGGCGAACGTGAAGCCGTGTACGCTGGTCTGGCCGACGGCTCGATTGATATGGCCGTTGGCACACACGCGCTGATTCAGGGCGGCGTCGAGTTCCGCGATCTGGCGCTGGCAATTGTGGATGAGCAGCACCGCTTCGGCGTAGAAGAACGCGGCGCGCTGCGCGGCAAGGGGGCCAACCCACACCTGCTGGTGATGACCGCCACGCCAATCCCGCGGACGCTGACGCTAACGATGTATGCCGACCTCGATCTGTCACTACTTGACGAAATGCCACCTGGCCGCATTCCGATCACGACGACTGTGCTGCAGCCGGTTGCGCTCGAACAGGCCTACCTGCGTATGCAGGGGCTGCTTGATCAGGGCCAGCAAGCGTTCCTCGTCTTCCCGTTGGTCGAGGCGTCGGACGCTTCTGAGGCGGACTCGGCAACTGAAGCGTTCGAGCGCCTGAAGCCCGTCTTTTACCGCCATAAGCTCGGCCTGCTGCACGGGCGGATGCGGCCGGCCGAGAAAGACGAGATTATGCGCGCCTTCCGCGAGCGTGAGTTCGACGTGCTGGTCACCACCTCGGTCGCTGAAGTCGGCGTGGACATCCCGAACGCCACGGTCATCATCATTCACGGCGCAAACCGCTTCGGGCTGGCGCAACTGCACCAGTTTCGCGGGCGGGTTGGGCGCGGCGGCCTGCCCTCGTACTGCCTGCTCGTCCCTGACACGCAGGACAAGGACGCAATGGACCGGCTGATCGCGCTTAAAATTAACCATGACGGCTTCGCGCTGGCTGAAGTAGACTGGAAGCTGCGCGGCCCCGGCGACCTGGCTGGAACCCGGCAGAGCGGCAGCAGTGCCTTCCGGCTGATGGAGGGCATCACGCCGGAGTTGGTCGAGCTGGCCCAGCGCGAGGCGAAAACCGTGTTTGCTGAAGACCCGGATCTGGCCCTGCCGGAGCATCAACTGCTGGCGGAACGAGTGGCAATGCTGCGTGACGAGCGCAGCGACCTGAGTTAGGGGGAACGTGTGCGCGCGATTTATCCAGGCTCGTTCGACCCGATTCATAACGGACATATTGACATCGCCCAACGGGCCGCCCGCGTCTTCGACGAGGTAATTGTCGGCGTTTACGACATGCCGAAGAAGCGCGTCCTGTTCACGGTGGATGAGCGTGTGGAACTGGCCCAGGAAGCATTGCGGCATATCCTTAATGTTAGAGTTGCAAAGTTTTCCGGTTTTACTGTAGACTATGCTAGAGAGGTTGGCGCTTTAGTGCTGGTACGTGGGCTGCGCGTATTTTCGGATTTCGAGTTTGAATTCCGTATGGGGCTGGCCAACAAACGGCTCGCTCCTGAAATCGAAACGGTCGCAATTATGACCGACGAGCAGCATGTGGCGATCAGTTCCACGACCATCCGCGAAATCGCCGAGCTTGGGGGAGACGTCTCTACGATGACGCCGGACTTTGTCGCCCGCGCCTTACGTGACCGTTACGCGGAACAACGCATCAGTTCGTAGAGGCAACGAACGGCAAGACTGAACACACAGGGGAGAACGCCGATGGATATTCAGCACCTTGTGGATCGTCTGGAAGAACTGGTTGACGAGGGCCGCCATGTGCCAATGAGCAAATTCACGCTCATTGACGAGGAACGTGCCCTCGAAATCATTGACCAGTTGCGCATTTCGATTCCTGAAGAGGTTGAGAAGGCTAACCGCGTGCTGGCCCAGCGCGACCGCATTCTGGCGCAGGCGAACGAGGAAGCTTCGCGGGCGGTGCAGTTGGCACGCGAGCGCACGGATGAAATGCTGGATCGCGATGCGACCGTGCAACTGGCGCAAAGCAAGGCGGTCAATATCATCGAGGCCGCGCGCCAGGAAGCCGACGCCATTACAGACGATGCGGACCAGTACGTGCTGGATACGCTTAACTCGCTTGATATGCAGGTCAGCAAGCTGCTCAACGTGATCCGCAATGGCATTGACCAGGTCACGACAGACGGCTCGGCACACCCAAATGAACTGGGGACCGCGGTGACGCCCGCGCAGTTGATGGGCAACCGGGAAACGGTCCAGACCGAGCGCAAAGAACAACAGCAGTAACGGGCGTGCTGCGCGCCTCTGAAAAGCCTTGACGAGGGTATCGCCGCCGGTGATGCCCTTTTTTGTTGCCTGACAAGCGAAATGTCACAGGGGTGTGGGTATGCGCCTCGTCATGCTGGCGCTGGGGTGGTCAGCTGGGCTGGCACTCGCAGCCGGGTTGCATCCACCAGCCGGAGTGTGGGCGGGGCTGCTGCTCGGCTGTATCGTTCTGACGGCCCTACTATGGCGGCGGGCACGCTGGCCTGCGCTGGCGCTCGCCGCGCTCGCGCTTGGCGGTTTGCGCTTCGCCGCACAGCCGGAACAGAACGCGATCAGCGCGTATAACGACCGTGGCGGGCTGACACTCGAAGGCATCGTCGCTGCGCCCCCTGCCCTTTCAGACGGCGGCCTACAAATCCGGTTAGACGCCGATATGCTCGAACGCGGCGGAGTGCGGATACCTGTTACAGGTACCGTACTGGTTCGCGCCGCCGTCACCGCCGAAGTGGAAGCAGGCAGCCGAGTCCGCGCCACCGGCCTGCTCACTGCCCCACGACTAATCGGCGATCTCGACTACGGGGCGTATCTGGCGCGCAGTGGCGTGCAAAGCCTGATGCGCGATGCCGCAGTCGAAATCCTTGCTCCTCCCGACCCGTTCCGGCTCGACACGGCGCTGGCCCGGCTACGCGAGTCGCTGGCCGCCGCTATTCAGAGGGTTATGCCCCCACCGCAGTCCGGGCTGCTGGTCGCCATGCTACTCGGCGACGAAAGCGGCCTCGCCCCGGACACCGAAGAAGCCTTCGCAGTAACGGGAACCGCGCATCTGGTCGCCATCAGCGGCTTCAACATGCTGGTCATCAGTTCGGCGGTGCAGGCCGTGTTGCTGCGGCTGCGCGTGCGGCGGCGCTGGGCGGCTGCCGCATCGGTGGCGGTCATCCTCGGCTACACACTACTGGTCGGGGCGTCACCAGCAGTCGTTCGCGCCGCGCTGATGAGTGGCCTGCTGGTGATCGGGCAAAGCCTGCGCCGGCGCACTTTCATCGCCTCGTCGCTGGCCTTCGCCGTGCTCATCATCACCCTGATCAACCCCCTGGTGCTGTGGGATATTGGCTTCCAGTTGAGCCTGCTGGCGGCACTCGGCATCGCGCTGCTGGCCGCCCCATTCAGCCGCGCCGGTGACCGCGCCGCTGCCCGGCTACTGCCCAATTCATTGCAGAAGCCCGCCTCTGATTTCGTCAATCCGGTGCTGGGGACCACGCTGGCCGCGCAATTGACGGTACTGCCGTTGATTGCTCTGGTCTTCGGGCGCGTGTCGCTGATCTCGCCGCTGGTCAATCTGCTGGTCGCGCCCGCCCAGTCTGCCCTGCTGCTGACGGGCGCGGCCGGGGCAATGCTGGCGCTGCTGCCATCCATGCCCGCGCTGGTGCTCGCGCCTGCCTGGCTGCTGCTGTCGTACACGACGGGTATAATTCATACCTTCGCGCGCATTCCGCTGGCCGAAATCAGCCTGTTCCCTGGCGCGGGAGCTGTCGCACTATTTTATGTTTGCTTCATCGTGGGAGGATTGCTGATGGCCGCACGCCCAACCTGGCTTTCCCGCCTCGTCCGGCCGCTGCAATCGCGCCCTGTCGCTGTCAGTGTGCTGCTAGGTGCAGTGGGCGTGCTGGTGCTCACTGGGGCGCGGCTGGCCGAACGCTCTGATTCGAACCTGCACCTGTGGTTCCTCGACATGGACGGCGAATCGGCGGTACTAGTGCGCACGCCCGGCGGCGCAAATCTGCTGGTGGACGGCGGCAGCCACCCCGCCCGACTACTTACGTCTATCGGCGACCACTTGCCCTTCGATGACCGTGAAATCGAGTTGTGGGCTATTACCCAGCCTTCGCTCAACCGGATACAGAGCGCGGGCCGTCTGCTGGAACAGTACACCGTGAAGCAGGTTCTCACTAACGGTCAGCCGATCCTCGATGGCGAGCTTGCGGCGCTGCTTGACCGGGCCGGATCGGGGGTGCCGCTCCGAGCCGGCCAGCGCGTGGAGTTGAGCGACGGGACCGTGCTGGAGGTTGTGCATCCGGCGGCCGCGCCGGGGGAGACCAGCCGCCAAGCGGACGGAGCGCTTGCGCTGCGGCTCTCAAGTGGTGAGATTTCGATCCTGCTGACGGGTGACCTGAGCGCTGATGGTCAAGCCGCCATGATGGCCGCTGGGTACGGAAGACCGGCGACCGTGCTGCAGGCCCCGGCCGGCGGTGCGGAAAGTTCGCTGCTGCCGGAACTCATCACCGTCACGCAGCCGCAAGTGATTATCGTGCAGACGAGAGGCGAGGATTCCAATGAGCCCGCGCCGGAAACCCTGGAACTGCTTGGCGGGATACCGGTCTACCAAACAGGCTCAGGCGGGGTGCATTTGTGGAGCGATGGCCGGCGTCTGTGGGCAGAACAGGAAGGCTAGGGCGTGTCTGCAAAAGCCCTCATCCCCCGGCCCCTTCTTCTCCCTCATGGCGAAGGGGTGAACCGCCCGCTGCGCGGGCCAA
>JAEURB010000064.1 GCA_016788435.1 Anaerolineae bacterium
CAGTGCCTCTGCCTCGCGGAAAAGGTCGGCTAACTGCCGGATGGCCGTCTGGATGTTTCGCGGAACTTCCAGCTCGTCGGCATCGCGTGACTGTTGTTCCAGGCTCAGGTCGCGGCTCCGCTGCCGGGCGAATGGCGACGAGGGGTTCAGCAGCAGGATTTGGATCGTACAGCCTCGATTCAGCGATTCCAGAAACCGCTGCGGCTGCCGCGCCAGAAGGCCCGTCCATGTATTCAGAATCTGGATTGTCTGACTGGCGTTTGACGCCCAATCCAGAAATAACTCAACGGGCATGGCAGGATAGACCGAGAGAATACCCGCCTCATGCGTGCCGTTGTTGCGAGGAGCATTCAAGGGCGTGGGGAAACTGCTGGAAGCCTCATTGTCCGCCGTTGGCAGGCTGCGAGGGGCAGCCTGTAACGCATGGTGCAGCCGGGCAAGCGGAGAACTACTTTCGCCGGTCTGCTCGTTCTTGTTCGAGAAGTCAATGGACTGGAGGGAAGCCAGCACAAAATTCAACTGATCGCCTGCCCCTGGCGGGCGGCGCACGATGGGAATCAGCGGTTTCTCGCATTCGCAGTAGAAGTATGTCCACTGACTCTCAACCAGCCGGGATTGCAGTGATTCCGGCGTGATGATCAGCAGCATCACCTCAGCGTGATCCAGCGCACTCTGCATCGCGCGCAGGGTATTTCGCCCTGCGACAACATCATCCTGGCCGATCCAGACTTCGTGTCCAACGCCGCGCAGCGCGGCGCTTAACCAGAGCGCAAACTCCACATCTTCTGGGCTGTAGGCGATAAAGACGCGCGGGCTGGCCTCTGATGCAGCGATGTCCATGAAGCCCCCACGATCCGTCAGAAGCTATCATTACCTTCTGAATTAGAAATATAGCACGGCATTGATAATATGGTGGCTAGCAAAGCCGCGATCATCCGCAGTTTGCCCGCGGGAATACAAAAACCGCGCCGGAGAGCATCCACTCTCCGGCGCAGTTTCACGTTTCATCTGTAAATGAGGCGGCGAGTCTCAGTCCCCCGCCGCCGCCTGCGCTTCTGGCATGACGTCCGGCTCGATAACCGGGCCGGTGACCGGAATATCCTCGGAAATCAGCACGCGCTTGAAGGCCGCAATCGCTACCTCGATCATCGTCAGGTCGGGCTGGCGCGTCGTCAGGTGCTGCAGCGCCAGGTTAGGGATGATAATCAGCCGGATGAAGCGGTTTTCCATGTGCTTGGCGGTGAAGCGGATGAACTCGTAGGCGATGCCGGCAATGACCGGCACCAGCAGCACACGCGAGACAAGTAGCCAGAAGAAGTCCGGGCGGCCGAGGAACGAGAAGACGAACACGCTGACCACCGCGACCGTCAGCAGAAAGGCCGTGCCACAGCGGGGATGCTCGATCGGGTAATTCTGCACGACTTCGGGGGTCAGGTCTGCACCCGCTTCATAGGCGTTGATCGTCTTGTGCTCAGCGCCGTGATAGCCGAACAACCGCTTCACATCGGGAATGCGGCCAATCCCCCAGATGTACGCGATCAGCAGCGCCAGGCGGATGACACCTTCAGACAGATTGACCAGGAACGAAGAGTCCTGGAGGCTGAAGACATTTTCGACCAGCGTCGAGGCGGCGGCGGGAAGCAGCATGAACAAGCCGACGCCGAGTACGAGCGAGAATATGATCGTGCCGTAGCCGAGCGGGCCGTTGAAGTCCACCTTCTCGTCCTCGCCCAACGCGACGTTGGCGCTCCACATCAGGGCGCGCGTGCCCAGTACCAGCGCGTCCCACAGGCCGATGACGCCGCGCACAAATGGCGTGCGCGTGACGCGACCGCGATAGAGCGCCGCGTTGAGGGGCTGCTCGTGGATGGCGATGCCGCCAGTCGGCTCACGCACGGCGATGGCCGCCTTATGCGCGCCGCGCATCATCACACCTTCAATGACTGCCTGACCACCATAGGAAAAAGCTTTGGGCGCATTCTCTGCCGGCATGAACTATCCGTCTCCGCTCAGGCGCACACGCGCCACACGATCAGAAATTCAGGGCGTGATGATGATTAACAAAACAGCGCGGTGTTCCCACAGGGGGGCTGAAGCCCCCTGTTGGGCGGGATGATTTCCTGCGCCATTTTATTAATATGCATAATGCCCCGCATTGCGAATAAGTGTATCACAAGCCCGCCGGCGTTCGGCCCGGCGCAAAGCGATTGCTCATTCGCTGCTGGCCGGGCGAAGGTCTTCCAGCCGCAGTTGCAAGCGCGTTTCGCCGCGCCAGGTGTTGGCGTCCAGTTGAAAGGCGGCATCCACCCGTTCGCCGAGCGATGGACGGAACGCTCCATTACCGCCCATGCGGAAGCCGATGGCGTTGAACACCTGCCCGCTGCCATCATCGCGCAGCATGAAGCGCAAATGCTGGCCGTCCTTGCCCACCGTTTGCGCGTCCACCACGCGCAGATTGAGCGCCGCGAACTGCGGTGTCGGGTTGTCCTGGCCGGTCGGTTCGAGCAGCTTCAACTCATCGGCCAGTGTCAAAGTCATTTCGTGCGGCTCCAGCACCTTGTCAATGCGCAGCGACGGCCGCAGATCGCGCCCTGCCAACTCCTCGGCGGCGATGGCGGTCAGGCGGGCACGCAGTTCAGGGACAAGCTCGTTGCGCACAGTGAAACCGGCCGCCTGGGCGTGGCCACCGTGCCGCACCAGCAGGTCGCTGCATTGGTCAAGCGCATGGGTGATATGGAAGCCGGGGATGCTGCGGCAGGAGGCGCGGCTTTCGGTTTCGCCTTCGTGCAGCACCGCCGATGGACGATAGAACTCCTCGGTCAGCCGCCCGGCCACCAGCCCGACGATACCTTCGCGGAAGCCGGGATGGCCAGCGAAGATAAGCGGCGCATCAAGCAGGCCATCGCCGGCCAGTTGGGCACGGATCAAGTCCTGCGCCTCGCGCGTCAGGCGCTGGCGCTCGACATTGAGTGTCTGCAATTCGGCGGCCAGTTTCGCCGCTTCACCATCATCATCGGTAATGAGCAATTGATAGGCCTGCCGGGCATGAGCCAGCCGCCCGGCCGCGTTGATGCGCGGCCCCAGCCCGAAGCCGATCCCGCTGGCGTTCATATCTTCAGGGGAGATTCCGGATACCTGCAGCAGCGCGCGCACGCCCGGCCGCTGCGCCGATTGAAGCACCTTCAGCCCGGCACGCACGAGGGCCCGGTTTTCGGTGCTACTGAGGGGCGCGAGGTCGGCCACTGTGCCAATCGCCACCAGGTCGAGCAGGTCTTCGGGCGCAAGGGGCGCGTTCTCCTCATCCAGCAGCAGTTCGGCCAACCGGAAAGCGACGCCCACACCCGCCAGCATTGGCTCGCTGTAGTCGCAATCGTCCAGCTTGGGGTTGATCAGCGCGTGGGCCGCCGGA
>JAEURB010000090.1 GCA_016788435.1 Anaerolineae bacterium
CTTCATCAAGAGCATGCGCGCCAGCAATCCCGACGCGGCGCTTTATTATCTGGCGCGCATGGTGGCGGGCGGCGAAGACCCGCTGTTCATCGCACGGCGGATGGTGATCTTCGCCAGCGAGGATATCGGGCTGGCACAGCCGACCGCGCTGGTGGTCGCCAACGCCGTCTTCCGCGCCTGCGAAACGGTCGGCTACCCTGAAGCACAGATCAACCTGGCGCACGGGGCGGCCTATCTGGCGCGCGCGCCCAAGAGCCGCGCCTCATATGAGGCCTACTTCGCGGCGCTGGAAGATGCCAACAAGCACGGCCCGCTCCCGATCCCCCTCAACCTGCGCAACGCCCCAACGAAGCTGATGAAGGAACTCGGCTACGGCGAAGGTTACGAAGCCTACACAACCGAAGACCTGCTGCCAGACGAGTTGAAGGGGCGTCGCTACCTTGAGGGCTAGTTGATCCTGAAAATTGTACAGATTCTGTTAAGCAACTCGCATTTTCTTACGTGACGGCGCTCCCGTGTAATATACTGCTCCAACTGCGCCGCGTACCTCGACGGGAGCTTTGCCTTGCACAACCCCCGCCATCCCTTTGTTCTGCTCGTATTCCTTCTGGTCATCCTTCTGCAAAGCGCAACGATATTGGGGCAAAGCGGCTCGGCCGCACCTGTCATTGACCGGGTTGAGATCTTTAACGACGCCAATGATTCCAGAGTCATCTTGCAGCGAATCTACTTTCGCGACCCAGACTCCAATACCAACATTGTTGATTTTGACCTGGTTTCCAGCACCGCGACCGGGGTACAGGCCAACGATGGCATGCTGGCAAGCGGCCAGAATCAGAACGTGCTGGATTTCCACGAGGGGCGCTGGAACTGCGGTGACGGCGCCTATGACGTTACGTTGCGCGTACGCCTTCTGGATCGCAGCGGGAACGAGAGCAACGCAGTGGAGTACACGATGCGCTGTGGCCAGCGCAATGACCTCGTCGTCGAGGGCGTCGCGCCGGCACAGGCTGGTGAAGAACTATGCGCCATAATCACTGAGAGCGTCATCAATGCGCGCCTGCAACCTAACACGTCTGCCGAACCGCTGTGGAACGGGCTGCAACCGGGAGCGTATCTCGGCGTAGCGGTGACGACCGGCGCCGATGGGTTCCGCTGGTTCCAGCTTGAAATTGGCTACTGGGTACGCGAAGACATCGTCAGCCTCTCGGAAGGCTGTGAGGCACTCGACGACCCGCCGCCGACCGCCGCGCCCACCAGCACCGCCGTGCCAACAACGACGCCCGCCCCAACGGCGGTGAGCGTAACTGGCACGAGTGAATTGTGCAGCGAGATGATCGCCCTTCTCGATTCGGCGCGCGCCAATTACAGCACCGGTGCGCAGATTCTCGGCGGCTTTGATGTGGGCAGTGCCGACAGCAAAATGTACTTGTGCCAGATAGACACGACGTGCGACGGCCTGACCCAGGCGAACACCGTGCTGGATGGCTACTACTACGACATGAGCGCCGAGGACGGCGTGCTGCTGGTCAATGCAGCTCTCAGTGCTTTGGCGAGCTGCTTCCCCGAAGCGGCCGCGCTGGTGGATGCCAGCAGCCTGGCGGTTGCCGGCCTCGGGCCGGCGTTTGCTGAAGACGCTATTCTGGTGGCCGTGCGCGCCAGTTCGAGCAGCCCCGCGACTCTGGCGACCATTTCGGCCAGCGGCGAGCGCCATAACTACGACCTCGGCACAGGCCTGGCGAACCCGCAAAGCCCGGCCTGGTCGGCCGATGGGCAGCGAATTGCCTTCTCGGCTCAAACGGCGGGCGGAACCGAAGACATCTACGTCATGAACGCCGACGGAACGGGCCTGCGTAATCTGACATCCGACTCGTTCGTCAACGACCGCAATCCAGTCTGGTCCCCGGACAGCGATCAGATCGCCTATATCGCGGCCGGAGACACCAGCGCGGACGTGCATCTTGTGTATCTCAACGGCCCATTTAGGCAAATCACGCGCGGCGGCTTCGTGATGGACGTGGCATGGTCGCCCGATGGTGGGGCGCTGGCCTACTCCGTACGCAGGCTCGATGATAGCTCGCTCGATATTTACGCGACCGAGATTGACGGCGGGACGATGCGCAACCTGACCAACAGCCCCGGCGACGACCTTGATCCTCAATGGTCTCCGGATGGCCGCCAGATCGCCTTCACGTCCCATCGTGATGGCGTCCCGCGCGTTTACGTGATGGATGCCATTGGAACGAACGCGCAGCTTGTCTCGCCCGCCGATGCATTTGCCTGGCATCCAGGCTGGTCAGCCGATGGCACCCAGATTGCTTTCGACCTCCAGCGCAGTGGCAACAATACCGAAGTCTACACGGCCAATGTTGACGGGACGAACCTGCAACCGTTGCCCGTGCTCCAGGACTACAGATTTACCCATCCGGCATGGCGGCCAGACGGCGTTGATCGGGTTGAAGTGGTGTTCAGCCTCAGCGACGTGCCGGTAACAGCAACGCCAACGCCGCGCCCGACTGTTGTTCAGCCGACAAGCACGCGCGCTCCGGCGACGCCGATACCGCTTTCTACGCCGGTTCCATCCTCAGGCAGGCGCGAAGTAATTGACGAGTACAGCGACAGCTACTATCACGACGGCTCAACCTGTGGCTATACATCCAGCGTAGATGTCGATTTACAGGAAGGCGACATACTAGAGCTGAATGCGACCTGCAACGGCGGAACCTGCTACCTGTTTGTGCCGGGCGTGCTGAGAGAAGACATTCTGCTGGATACCGGGTCACGGCTGAATTTCGTGGCCGAGTACACAGGCTGGTACACCATCGAACTCAACTTCACCAGCTACAACAACGGCGGCTGGTGCCCAACGGGCGGCCACTATCTGACCGGCGTCCACTGGCGGTAGTTGAGGCGCAAATGACGCGGGGCGCTCGATTGAGCGCCCCGTCGGCTAGTCGTCATCACCGTTGTCACTGACGAAACGAATCCACCGTCGCACGGCGCGTGGTGGCCGTCAGCGATTCTCCTTCCACCAGCGCCTGCGCCTTGATGACGTAGCCGCGCCCGTGCCGTGACTGGAGGATGGCGGGCCGCTCCGGGTCCGCCTCAATCTTGTGGCGCAAATTGTGAACGTGGTTGCGGACGAGCGCCGAATCGCCCACCCCGTCTGGATACTGCCACACGTTCAACAACAGTTCTTCCGTCGAGTGCAGTTCGTGCGGCCGCTGGCACAGATAGCGCAGCAGGTCGAACTCGACGCGGGTGAGTGCCACCTCGCGGTCACCCACAAAAACGCGGTACTGGCTGGGCAGAATCCGGATCACCGGCTGCGTGGGGTCAATCCCCTTATTGGCGCGGCGCAGATGGGCGCGCACCCGGGCGCTCAGTTCGCGCGGATGGAACGGCTTGCGGATGAAGTCGTCGGCTCCGTTGGTCAGCGCGTCCACCACGCCAGACGGGCTTTGTGCCGCCGTGAGCACCAGAATCGGCAGCGTAGCCGTTTGTTCGGTGTTGCGCAAAGTCTTGCACAGGGTGAAGCCGTCCAGGTCGGGCAGCATGACATCCACCAGAACCAGGTCGGGCGTCTCGCGCTTCACCAGTTCCAGCGCCTGAAAGGCGTTGAACGCCCGCTGCACCTGGTAGCCCTCACGGCTCAGGACCAACTCGACCATGTCAAGGAGCTGCGGGTCATCGTCCACAATCAGAATTCGAGACATCGGTGTGCGCTCATTGCCAGTCGCTCGGATCATAGTCCAAGTGTAGCGTCATGAGCGCCGCGCGAAGCGAACGACGGCATGAAACTTTTGTGAATTCCGTAAGGAATTACGCCGAGATCATGTAGCCCACACCGTGAATCGTTCGAATGTGGCGGCGGCCGTCCTGTTCGATCTTGGCGCGCAGGTTGCGCACATGGGCCCGCACCAGGTCAGGGTCGCCCGTGTTCGGCGGGTACTCCCATACAGCCTGCAGCAGATGGCCGGGTGACAGGGCCTGATCCGGGTGCTCCATCATATAGCGCAGCAGCCGGTGCTCCGTGCTGGTCAACTGGATTTCTTCTTCGCCAACGATGGCCCGGTAGGTTCCCGAGTCAAGCGCAAGGTCGCCAAACTGCAGTACGTTGGCCCCCTTATCGCGCGAACCACGCCGCAGCAGCGCGGCGATGCGGGCGCGCAGTTCGGCCAGTTCGAACGGCTTCACCACATAATCATCGCCACCGGCGTCCAGCCCCTGCACGACATCATCGGTGCTGCCCTTGGCCGTGAGGAAGAGGATCGGCAAGGCGATGAAACGGCTGTTCTGGCGCAGCTGGCGGCAAACGGTCACGCCGTCCACTTCCGGCATCATGATGTCGAGAATGAGCAGATCCGGCATTTCGCGTTCCAGCCTTTGCAGCGCCTCGACCGGTGAATTGATCAGGGCCACCGAGTAGTTCTCATGGCGCAGCACCCGCCCCAGCGTGTCGAGGACTTCCGGGTCGTCATCCACCGCAAAGATCGTGGTCATGAGGCAGTTTCCTCCTTGGCAACCGGTAGACTGACGGTAAAGAGTGTACCCGTCCCGGCGTAGCTTTCCACAGCAATCACTCCACCCACGCGGTCAATCACCTGCTGGCAGAAATGCAGGCCAAGCCCGGTGCCATGCCCCATCGGCTTGGTGGTGAAAAACGGCTTGAATATCTCCTCGACCAGGTCGGCCGGAACTCCAGGTCCATTATCCCGCACATACACCATGATCACCGAATCGCCGGGCATGTGAGTCATCTCGATAGCGATGCGTGGCTCGTCGCGGCCCACGACCGCGTCGTGAGCGTTGAGCAGCAGATTGAGCCACACGTCGTCCAGTTCGCCCGGGGCCGCCAGCACCGGCGGTGCTTCGCCTTCGGGGAACGCAGCGGCCACTTCGATATGTTCGCGCGCGAAGTGCGGGCGCACCAGCGCCAGTGTATCCTCGATAGTGGTGACTACCTGAACCGGTTCGAGCGCCTCCTGCGTCGGGGCAATGCGCGCAGTTGCCAGCAGGCGGCGCACGACACCCTTGGCTCGCTTGCCTGCCCGCATAATCGAGTCCAGCGATTCACGGATTGGCTCGTCAACTTGCTGTCCCTCGAGGAGAAGCTCGGTGTCTACGATGATGGTCGTCAGCGGATTGTTGATCTGATGCGCCACAGTCGCCGCCAGTTCGCCCATTGCCGACAGCCGTTCCGCCTGAATGAGCCGTGTTTGCGCGCCCTTCAGTTCGTGCAGGCTGTTTTCCAGGTCGTGGAGCAGGCGCGCATTCTCAATTGCCGTAGCTGCCTGGCCCGCCAGCGCGCGGCCAAGATCAAGCTCACGCTCGTCAACCAGCGATAGCGCATCGAGATCGCCGAGCAGCACGAAACCAGCCACCGCCCCGCGCAGGGCCAGTGGGAAGGCCAGCAGCGTGCGCATGGCGGTGCTCTCGAACCAGGCTGCAGCGCCGGGTGCCGACTCGCGGGTGAGCAT
>JAEURB010000179.1 GCA_016788435.1 Anaerolineae bacterium
CCGACCTGCTGCGCTGGATGCTGCACAGCGAAGTCGTCGAGGTATACGCGCAGCACAACCATATCCTCTACGCCGAGGAAGCGCCTGACGTGGAAACCGGCGGGCTGCTGCTGCTGACCTTCGCCAACGGCACGTTCGCCAGCATTGATTGCAGCTGGAACAAACCGCCCTACTACCCCACCTGGGGCGGGCTGGCGATGGACTGGGTGGGCGAGAAGGGCCTCGTGCGCGTGGACGCCTTCCGCCAGGTGATGCCGGTTTATTCGCACGACGCCGGCCGGGCGCGCTGGGCCTTCTGGGGCTCGGACTCCGATCAGGCGATGGTGGACGAGTTCGCCACCAGCATGCGCGAGGACCGCCCACCGTTGATTAGCGGCGAGGACGGCCTGAAGGCGCTGGAAGTGGTGCTGGCCGCCTATCGTTCAGCGGAATCGGGCGAACCAGTCACGCTCGGTTAGCCCGGCTTCTGCTGAAGCTCAATTGGCGCGCCGTTGGGGTCTTTCATATACAAGGACCACGCACCGGCGCTCGGCCCCGAGTCGATGAAGTGCGGTGCGCTGGTGAATTCGCAGCCGGCCGCCTTGAGTTGTTCGTACATGGCATTCAAGTCGTCCACCTGATAGCACAGATGGGCCGAACCGGGATTGCAGGTGGGGGTGAGCGTTTGCGGCACTCCTTTGGGAACTTTGTATTCGAACAGTTCGAGCGTGTGGGACGTGCCAGGAATTTCCAGCAGCACCGCATGGACGACTGCATCAGGCATACCTACGATGTCGCGGAAGAACTGCGCCGTAATCTCGGGCCGTTCGCTGATCAGGCGAAAACCGAGCAAGCCACAGTAGAAGGCCAGGCTGGCGGCCATATCGCGCACGGTATAACCGGTATGGAGCGCCCCAATTATCGTCATCATCTTCGCCCTTTTAATCGTTGCAGATAGTGTACTGCTCCACCCGCCCGCAACAAGCACGCGGAAAAGATGGATACAACCACTCTGGCCCAAAGTGCGCTAGACTCCGGGCATCAAAGGTGAATGGTTTCATTTGAGTAGTCCCGAATGAGGAGATGACCTTCATGACGACCCCGCCGATTGCCGTTCAGTTGTACAGCGTGCGCGATGCGCTGGCCGCCGACTTTGAAGGCGTAATGCGCGAGATTGCAGATATGGGTTACGCCGGCGTAGAACTGGCCGGCAACTACGGCGCGGGCGGCCCGGCCGAAGCCGCCGCCTTCATCCGTTCGCTCGGCATGGAGATCACCAGCGCCCACCTCGGCCTGCCCGAAGGCAGCGACGCCAGCGAACAGATCAACGCCGCCCACGCCCTTGGCACGCCCAACTGGGTTGTGCCGTGGATACCGCCGGAAAAGTGGACGACCCGCGAAAGCGTGATGGAACAGATCGGGCTCCTCAACCAGACCGTCAAACTCGCCAGCGCGGCAGGATTGAAGCTGTTCTACCACAATCACTGGTTCGAGTTTGAAGCGCCCGCCGAACTGGGCGGCGGAACGCCCTTCGACCTGATGATGGAGCATCTCGACCCGGCGGTGCTGTGGGAAGTAGACCTGTATTGGGTGCAGGTGGGCGGCAGCGACCCGGCGGCGACGCTGGCGCGGCTCGGCAGCCGCGCGCCACTGCTGCACCTGAAGGACGGGCCGGTGACGCTAGAGGACGCGATGACGGCCCTCGGCGAAGGTGGGATGAACTACCCGTCACTGCTCGCCCCCACGCGGCCCGACTGGCTGATCGTCGAGATTGACCGCTGCGAGACCGATGTCGTTGAAGCGGTGCGGCGCAGCTATACCTATCTGACTGCACAGGGGCTGGCGCATGGCCGCACTTAGGGTTGGCCTCCTCGGCGCGGGCAACATCAGCCCCGCCTATATCACCGGCATCGGCGATTGGGACGTGCTGGAACTGGCCGCCATCGCCGATATGGACGAAGCGAAGGCGCGCGCGGTCGCGGCCGAGCATCACGTACCGGCAGCCGTGAGCGTAGACGAACTGCTGGCCTCGCCTGAGATTGACATCATCGTCAACCTGACCGTGCCGAAGGCGCACGCCGCAATGAGCATCCGGGCGCTCGAAGCGGGCAAGCACATCTACACCGAGAAGCCGCTGTCGGTTCGCCGGATGGATGCCAAACAGGTACTCGAAACGGCAGCCGCGCATGGCCTGCGCGTGGGCAGCGCGCCGGATACCTTCCTGTTTGGCCAGCATCAAACCGTGCGGCGGCTGATTGACGAGGGCGCGATTGGCCATCCGATCGCGGCGGTCGCCAACATGGCCGGGCATGGCCCGGAAAGCTGGCACCCGAACCCGGCTTTCTTCTACCAGAACGGAGGCGGCCCGCTGCTTGATATGGGGCCGTACTACGTGACGTGCCTGCTCAATCTGCTGGGGCCGGTGCACAGCGTGCAGGCTTATGCACGTATCTCCGTACCCGAACGAAGCGCGGGAGAACCTGCGGGCTTCCAGCGCATTCCGGTCGAAACGCCCACCCACTTTGGCGGCACGCTGGACTTTCACAGCGGCCCGCTAGCGACGATGGTGATGAGCTTCGATGTTTGGAAGCACAATCTGCCGCTGCTGGAGGTTTACGGGACGGAAGGCTCGGTGCAAGTGCCGGACCCGAACGGCCATGACCCGAAGGAGGTGCGGGTGTCGCATCGCGGCGGCGAGTGGGAGGAAGTCCCGTCGCGCTACGCGGGCGAATTCCGGCGCGGCATTGGGCTGGCCGACATGGCGGAGGCCATATTAAGCGGACGGCCGCACCGGGCCAGCGGCGCGCTAGCCTATCATGCGCTCGATGTGATGGAAGGGTTCTTCGAATCGTCGAGCCAGGGCAAGCGCATCACGGTGAAAAGCAGCGTCGAGCGCCCGGCCCCGCTGCCCATCGGGCTTGCGCCGCGCCAAATGGACGCGTGAACTTCACCCTCTCTCGAAAGCAACCTCACCCCTCAATCCCCTCTCCATTCTGGAGAGGGGAGAAAGATCGCGCCATGAACACCCCAATTGCACCAAGTTTAGGATTTTGCGCTCAATCTCAGCCCTGCCACCGGTTCAAAACCGATTGGATGTCGCTAAAGCGACTACAAGATTCGATCTTTTGAGCCGATTTATCGGCTTCCAGCAGTTGATGTGCGTATAGGGCACGATGCATCGTGCCCCTACGATTTCCCGTTTCCACGTAACTGTCGGGATATGAACCGCACGCGGAGTGAGGCCGGGGGCGGGGTTACGCTTCCTCCCACGTCAGATGCGCCCGCGCCCACGCCAGGCGTTCAGCGCGCAGGGCGTCGAGGCTGGGGGTGTAGTTCAGCACGCCCAACTGCTCGAGGCAGAACGAGGCCGCCACCGCGCCATAGGCCACGGCTGTCGCCAGATCGTGCGTTTCATGCCAGCCCACCAGAAACGCGCCGCCGTAGGTATTGCCCGCGCCCGTCACGTCCACGATGTCAGGCACAGGCACGGCAGGCACGCGTAGCAGCCGCGAATCACCACGCACCGCCGCGATAGAACCGGCCGCGCCCATCCGCAGCGCAGCGGCCGCCGCACCGCCTTCCAGCATCCGGCGCAGCAGCACGCCGGGGTCGTTTTCGCCATAGACCAGCGACGCTTCAAGATGATTTGGCGTGACCACATCGGCCACTGACAGAGCCGCAACGAACGCCTCGCGCTGCGCCGCCACCATGAAGGCCTGTTCCGGCTCCCACAGCATCGTGGCCTGCGGGTAGCGTTCCCGGTACTCGCGCAGACCTTCAGCCTCGCGCAGCACGTGTATGGCTTTCGCGCCGTTGTAAGCAGACGTGGCCTCGTGGGCGGACGGCACGTCAAGGTACGGAACCATCGCGTCGTCGCGGAAGATCTCGGTGCGGCGGCCGTTCCACTCGAAAATCTGCCAGGCGCGCAACTGCGGCATGTCGAGACTAATCACGCCACGCAGGTCACACATCTGCTCCAGGCGGGCGGCAATCGCATCCGGCAGGTCATAGCCAATCGCGCCGAGCAGGCCGGGACGCACGTCCCAAACGTTCATGCCGGCGGCGGCGTGCGTGCCACCTCCGCCCAGCACGGCCATCTCCGTTCGCCCATCCGGGAAGACGATGTCATCGAGGATGACGCTGCCCGTGCAGACGAATTCAGGAGCAGGGAGTGAAGCGTTCACGGGAACCTATCCTTAACGCAGCCGATATCGGGCAGATTCTAGCGGCGCGCGCGGCGCAAGGCCAATTAGTGCGCCGGGGCCAAGCGTCTCGTCCTGTTCAAAGTCGAGCTGCACGCCGCTTTTGGTGCCTCTGCACCACATGCTATATGATAGACATTGATCGAACCTTATGCTGATTCGGGTGCAGGGTTTGCGCTACCCACGCCCCGTATAAGGTCATCAGGCTGATCTGCCGGCAACCGCATCCGATTGGAGGTACAAGTACCATGGGCATCCTTGATGGTAAAGTCGCCATTATCACGGGCTCCGCTATGGGTATGGGCGCTTCTGCCGCTGAGGTGTTCGCCAAAGAAGGCGCTAAAGTCATTATCGCGGATTTCAACGAGGAGAAAGGGCGCGCCGAAGCCGAGAAAATTAAGAACGCGGGCGGCGAAGCGTCCTTTTTTGGAGCCGATATCTCAAAAGAGGATCAGGTCGCGGCCCTGGTGGAATTCACGGTCAAAACCTACGGCAAGCTCGACGTGGCGATTAACAACGCGGCCCTGACCCCCGACGATAAGCCGATCGCCGATTTCGACCTGAATTACTGGAATCGCCTGCTGTCCGTTGACCTGACCGGCGTCGCGCTGTGCATGAAGTATGAAATCAGGCAGATGATGGCGCAGGGCAAGGGCGGCTCGATTGTGAATGTATCATCGGTCAGCGGCATCCGCCCGCAACCCGGCAACCCTGCCTACATCGCAGCGAAGCACGGCGTAATTGGCCTGTCGCGCTCGGCGTCAATGGATTACTCACCCCACGGTATTCGCGTCAATGTCGTGGCGCCCGGCGCGATAGACACGCCGATGCTGCGCGGCGCGCTGGAGCAATTCGGTCTCGACCCCGACGATTATGCGAAGAAGTTGAGCCTGCTTGGCCGCTTTGCACGGGCTGAAGAAGTGGCCCAGGCGCATCTGTGGCTGGCCTCCGATCTGTCATCATACGTAACCGGCGCGATCATCTCAGTCGATGGCGGCTACACCGCGATGTAGGCCGGGGGCGTCGCGGCGCGGTAACGGATTGCAGCCAGCGGCACGATACAAGATTCACCGCCAAGACGTAAAGCAGAAAAGAGAGAACGCAGAGGCTGGAAATCCTCTGCGTTCTCTCTTTTGACTCCCAATCTCAGCGCTGAATCGGTCTGCCTTTTAGCGCCGGACTTCCTCTATGATGTGGCTGTCGCGGATGGCGCTGGCCCCATCAGCCCAGCCCACCGTGCGGCCACCGCCGAACCCGGCGAAATAGGCCGTGCCGAGCAGCGCCGCCCGTTCCGCCGCAATAATCTCGCCGGGGATGCTGAAGACGAGCGGCGCGAAAGCCTCGCGCACCTGCCCCTGCACCGGCAGCACTACATCCACGAAGGCGCTGATGTCTCTCTCGCCAACCGGCACGACAGCGACGCGGCGGCGGTTGATGGCCTGCGCAGCGCGGGCCAGCTCGGCCATGCGGCCGGAGTCGTAACCGGCGGCGCTCATCAGCACGGTCGCGGTGCGCGTGTCATTGGCGAAGTATTGCAGGTGCGTCCACTCCTCGGTCTCCTGCGCCATCGCCGCCTCACCGCTAGATTCGAGCAGCTTGGCCGCGCTGAACATGGCTGACGAGTAGACCGGCCCCGCGCCGACGAAGACGAAATCGGGCGAATCGCGCCACGCGCTCATCAAGTCGCGGGCAACCGGCTCGCAGGCGGCAATCGTCGCTTCCACCACATCGGCCAGCCCCAATAGTTCGGCGCGCAGGGCATCGGCCTGGGCGGTTGTGATGTGGCCGCGCACTTCGCCGATGCGGATAGCGGCGAGGTAGAGGGCCACCTGCGACGCCAGATACGACCGCACACCGGGCACCGTCATGCCGGCCAACTCATCAGGCAGCGGCGGCACGGTCGTCTGGAAGACCTTCTCAGCTGCCTGCGCCAGTGGCTTACCGGGCGCGCCCGTCAGCGCGACGCCCACCGCGCCCGCCTGCCGGGCCAGCCTGAGCGCCTCGATGGTGCGCGACACCACGCCCGACACCGAAACGGCAATGACGAGGTTGGTATTTGGCCCGGTATCGGGGAGAAACCCGACCTGATAGCGGCTGAAGGTGAGCGCGCTGAAGGCCTGGGTTGGTACACCGGCGAACTGCTGGAAGGCCATCTCTGCGCCGTAGCTGGCGTGATAGCTATCACCGCAGCCGGTGAGGAAGATGCGCTTGAGCGATGTGCACAGCTCGAAATCGAAGGTGGCACGAGCCGATTGGTCGAACGGTTTGACAACGGCGCGCACCAGCGCCGGCAGCGTGTCAATCTGTTGATGCATCGGGGAACGGTTGGTCATGGGGCATGCACTCCTTACTTGATCAGGTCGTAGAGCAGCGCCTTCCAGCGCTTCGCGTCAATCGTCCAGCACACCGTAATATGCGGCTCGCCTTTCTTCACCAGCGGCTGCCACATCTCGACATTGGCCGTGTCGTATTTGGTCACGCCCAGTTCGTCCACGACCGTCATGCCGCGCGTGTACGTGCCGTCGCACTCGACTTCGACATAGTGCTTGCTGGCACGGGTGCAGATGGTGGGATCAATCGCAATCGCCATCGCCACCGGGTCGGGCAGCGCGAGGCCAGGGTCGCCCAGCCAATTAATGTTGGCGCTGAGGGCCGAGGCGTTGCAATCAATCGAGAAGTGCGCCAGCGGGGTGTTGATAACCTCTTTGCAGTAACGCATGTCTTCTTCGGTGAGATTCGCCTCGCCACGGCAGGTTTCCCAGCCGACCATCTCGACCGGCAGGCCGCTGCGGAAGACGGTACGCGCTGCTTCAGGGTCCACCCAGATGTTGTACTCGGCGGCCGGCGTAATGTTGCCAACGCAATTGGCCGCGCCGCCCATCATCACGCAGCGGCTGACCAACGGCACAATGTCGGGGGCTTGCAGCACAGCCAGCGCCACGTTGGTGAGCGGGCCGAGCGTGACGAGGATGATGCCGGGGTTCTCGCGGATGACACGGATCAACGCCTCGACGGCGTGGCCGGGCGCGGGAGGGGCCTTCGGCGCGGGGTAGTTCATGTTGCCCATGCCGTCTGGCCCGTGGAAGAAGTAGGCGCGGTACAAATCGCGCGTGATCGCGGCATCCACGCCATCGTAAACCGGCACATCTTTGCCGCAGACTTCGACCGTGTAGCGGGCGTTGATGCTGCCCTGTGCCACCGGCATATTGCCGTTGACGACGGTGATGGCCTTGACGTCAATATCGGGGTGCTGCAGGGCCATCAGGATAGCGACCGCATCATCCGATGCAGTATCGGTGTCAATAATCATCGCGCGGGGCATGGCTAAACTCCTCTCATCCGGTTCAATTCAAGCTGAACCAGCCGCTGGCTGTCCACCTTGGTGCAAATCGTCACATCCGGGCGGTTCTGCCAGGGCGCGTCCACGCGTTCGCCCAGCGCCGGCCACGTTTTACCACGGCCAATGTCGTGCGTGCAGTCCACCCGCACCGGCCGCCTGATCGTTTCGAAGAGCGTTGGGTCAAGCAGATAGGCGATGGCCGACGAGTCGTGAACGTAGATGCCGTCAATGCCGTAGTTGTCGCCGAAGTACTTGCGGTAATGCGGCAAAATGGCCGCCACGTGTTCGGTCATCGGGTTGCCGATGCGGGCGTATTCGGCTACATCGTCCGCTTCCATGTAGACGTTATGCGTCACATCCAGCCCGACCATGACGACATCCCACGGCGCGCCAAACACAACATCGGCCGCTTCGGGGTCGTTGTGGATATTGGCCTCGGCGCACGGCGTGGCGTTGCCCGGCACGATGGCGTTGCCGCCCATCAGCACGACCTGTTTCGTGTGCTGGGCGATACGCGGTTCGAGGCGCAGCGCCAACGCGATATTGGTGAGCGGGCCGACCGGCACGAGCGTGATTTCGCCAGGGTGCGCCATGACCTGCTCGACGATGAACTGCGCGGCGCTTTGGTTAACGGCCTTGCGCGGCGAGGGCGGCAGGTTGACGTTGCCCTGCCCGTCATCGCCATGCACAAACGGCACCGGCCCGCCAAACGGCACAGCCAGCGGGTCGTCGGCACCGTGCGCCACCGGAATATCGGGCCGCCCGGCGATATCGAGCAGGCGCAGCGCGTTGACGGTCGCCAGATGGGTATGCACGTTGCCGAAGATCGTCGTCAGGCCGATGACATCCAGTTCAGGCGAGCGCAGGGCGAAGAAGATCGCCATCGCGTCGTCCACGCCGGGGTCGGTATCAATGATGATTTTTTGCGCCATCATCCCTCCATAATCTTGACCTGCACGTGGCGGGTGCGTGGGCCATCGAACTCGTAGAACAGGACGAACTGCGACGAGCCGAGCGTGGGCTTGCCGCCCGCGATGATAAGCGTGATGCTGTGACCAACCAGCGCCGCCTTGACATGCCCGGCTGCATCGGCTGGCGTATCGTACTGGTGTACGAAATCCACCCGCGTCGGCACGATGCGGCGCAAGTCGGCGATGATGTCAGTCGCTGTCGCCGGGTCGAGCGCCGAGTTGAGCGTGATGGCGGCCGTTGTGTGCGGCACGAACAGCACGCAAATGCCATCCTGAACGCCGCTGTTCGTAACTACTTCGCGCACCTGCGCCGTGATGTCAATCAGCGCATCGCCGCGCGGGGTATCTACCGTGATTTCGTGAAGCATCGAAGCACCCTGTTTCCTATGTCCAATCGCCAGAAACGCTACCTCTGGCCCCTCTCAGAAGAAACCTCACCCCCGGCCCCTCCCCGTTCCGGAGAGGGGAGAAATACAGCGGCCGGTTGCTCTTACTCCGCCTCGCCAGAATGGAGTGGGGGTTGGGGGGTAAGGTCGAGTTTCACCCCATTAGCCGCCAGCAGCGCCGCAATCTCCTCGTGAGTGGGCACGTTGCGCCCCGCCCCGATCTTCATCGCACAGACCCCGCCCGACGCATTGGCCAGGCGGGCGCAGTCTGCCAGCGGCCAGCCGCGCATCCGGCCGTAGAGGAAGCCGGCGTTGAAGCAGTCGCCCGCGCCAACGGTGTCAGCCACATCCACCGGATAGGCCGGAATGGACTCGCGGCTTTCGGGCGTCACCAGCAGGCAACCATGCGCACCACGCTTGACGACCAGCAGTTGCACGCCCTGCGCAAACAACCACGTATACGCCTCGTCGCCATCGCGTCCCTCGGCGATTAAGGGGACTTCGTCCTCGGTCATCATCAGGCCGTAAGCGTGATCGAGCACGTGGCGCAGCAGCTCGCGGCTGGCGAACTTCGTGGGCGGGCCGACGTCGTAGTAAACCGGCACGTGCGTCTCGGCCGCGATCTCCAACATGAGGGGCAGCGCGGGCTGCATCTGCGTTTCGAGCAGCGTGTAACCCTGCAGAAACACCGCGCCAGCGTCGCGAATCAGCGCTTCAACCAGCGGCGTAACCGGCATCGGGCCGCCCTTGCCAGCATGACCGATGAAGCAGTGCGCCTTCTGCTCGTGATCGATCAGGTCGAGCACGGTTGCGGTTACCGAACCTGGCGCGACATAGATCGGGCGGGTATCCACACCTTCCGCCGTGAGAATCTGGGCCAACTGCGCGCCAAACGCGTCATCGCCCACCACGCCGGCCGAAGAAACGCGCAAGCCAAGCCGCGCCGCGTGAATCAGAAAATTACACCCTCCGCCGGGCTGCGGCTGAAGGCTGGAAACCTCCTGATTCTGACCGGCCAAGATGGGCAGGCGCACCGGCGTGATCAGGTCCATCACCAGATCGCCCAGCGCAACGACCGGTTTCATGCCCCGCTCACGAGCTTTTCGATACCATCGGCCAGCGCCGGAACATCATAGCTGGCGAAGATTTCATCGGCGTTCAGGGCCGCGACGGCCCATTCAGGGATGGCATCAATGCCCTGATAAGCCCCGGCTATGGCGCAGGCAATCGCCGCCACGGTATCGGCATCGCCCGACAGGTTGGCGGCGTACATCGCCACCGTCGCCGGGTCACCCTTGCCCATCACCAACACACCGAAGGCGGCGCCCACCGTCTCGACGATAGAGAGCGACGTACCGATATCGGCGTACAGATCGCGCAGGCGCACCAGCGGCTCATCCGGCCGGAGGGCGATTTGCACCGCCATTTCGATACGCCGCGCCACCGACGGGCCGAGCCACACAGTTCCGCGCTTGCGCCCGAGTTCCGCGCCGAGGATGCCGGCCGCCACGATGGAGTCGAGGGTGGCGTCGGGCGTGACGGCAATGGACACAGCCGCCGCCACCGCTCCCGCGCCAGACGAGGCGACGTTGGTGTTATGCGTCGGCACGCAGGAAAGGTAAGCATCCTCGACGGCCGCGACCGGAGCGCCGGGGTGCAGCAGGCCGACGGGCGAGACGCGCATCGCCGCGCCGTTGGTATCGCCCATGCGGCCGGCCTGGTACGGGTCTTCGCCGCGCTTGAGCGCCAGCACGCCGCGCCGGGTGCTTGGCCCAACGTAACGCGACTGATCGCCGCCGGTGCGGTCGTACCAGTCCACGATTGCCTTAACCGAGGCGTCTACCGTCACGCCGCCCGCCGCCAGATAGGCACGCGCCAGCGAAAACGCCTGCTCGCTGTCATCGGTGATCCGGCCGGCCGGCAGCCCGCCATGCACCTCGTGGTCGGCCGGGGCGGGCAGGAACGTGGTGATCCAGCCGAAGGTACGCCACGTTTGATCGGGGTCGAAATAGGCCGGCATCCCCCAGGCATCACCCAATGCCTGGCCGTACAGCCCGCCCAGGATCTTCGATTTCAGATTCATGGGACTCATACTCCGTATACGGGCGGGCGCAGGCTGAAAGCCTGCGCCCGCCTGTGATGTACACCAATCAATCAGGTGGCGGGCTGCAGGGTACGGCGGCGCTGAACCAGCGTCCAGCCGCCGAGCACCAGCCAAACAACCAGCCCTACCAGCAGCGACACGCCGATGGCAATGGGCGCTTCGAAGAAGAGCGACAACAGCAGCGCGATGAAAACGCCCAGCGATAACGTGCATACCGCAGCGCTGGCCAGCACATTCCGTTCCACCAACTGAACGTTGCGGATGAACGGGATTTCAATGCCGATCAGGATGACGGAGCCGATGGTGAGCGCAATGGCAATCGGATAGGCATTTTCTACGCCGCCAAAGCCATTCGGGGCCGCGAACATGCAAATCGCAATCATGATGCCGATCAGCGCGACCATCGCCAGCACCACATGCAGCACGCTCAGGTGCTGGATCGCGCGCCAGTAGCTGACATCGAACCCCTCGCCTTCGGCCGCCCGCAGCGCGCGCACGCGCCGTGTTTGCTGGCCGTTCAGCGCGTAGATCACCAGCCCCATCACGGTCGCCACGTATGGGATCATCTGCGGCACTTCAGCCGGGATGGAGAGCGTTCCGATGCGGATGGCGAAGGCGTCGAAGAAGCCGAAGACCAGCGAAGCCACCATTGTGCCGACCGGCGTTCCGCCGCCCAGCAATGGTGTCGCCAGCGCGATGAAACCGCGACCGGCCACCATATCACGCTGGAACAGGCTAAGGAAGCCCATGCTCATG
>JAEURB010000185.1 GCA_016788435.1 Anaerolineae bacterium
CCTATGTACTGATCGCCATCAACGTGGCGATCTTCGCGCTGCGGGTGCTGTCGCCGGCCCTGAACGTGCAGCTGGTGGAATGGGGGGCCAACAACCAGACGGCGGTGCTGGTGAACGGTGAGTTCCACCGTTTGCTCACCGCGATGTTCCTGCATGCGGGCCTGCTCGATGCACGCGGGCAGTTGGTGGCCCAGAATGCGCTGCATCTCGTTTTCAATATGTACGCGCTCTGGATTATCGGCGGGCCGCAGGAGCGCATGTTCGGCCATGTGCGCTTCGGCCTGATCTACCTGCTCGGCGGCCTGACCGGGTCAGTCGCCAGCGCGCTCCTGGGCGGCCCCGATGTGTACTCTATCGGCGCGAGCGGGGCGGTCTTCGCGATCTTCGGCGCCGAGTTTGTTTTCTGGTATCGCCACCGGCTGCTGTTTGGCGCGGGTGGGCGAGCGCGGCTGCGCAGCCTGGCGTCGCTGCTCGTCATCAATCTGGCCTTCGGCCTGCTAGCCAATCTCGGCGGCGGGCCTTTCCGCATTGACAACCTCGCCCACATCGGCGGGATGATTGGTGGCGTGGCGCTCACCTGGTTCCTCGGCCCGTATTACAACCTGCGCCGTGACCCGGATAAGCCGATGGAGTTCATCGCCGAGGATACCAACCCACTGCGGAACAATGTCGCGGTAGTGGTGATTTACGCTTCAGCCCTGCTGCTCGCCTTGATTGCCGGCCGCCTGATCCTCACCGGGACTTGAGGCCGGCCCAACCGCCTTGATCTCCTGTCGCAGCAGCGCCAGTTCCTGCGCCAGCCGCTTGTTTTCGCCGCTGAGTTTGGTCAGCACCGTCGCGTAGTGCAGCAGGATGATCAGCACAAAGAGAATAGCGACCGCGAACAGCAGGGCCGGTGGGTAGGTGACGACCCCGGCGAAGGCGGCGATTTGGTCGTAGACCGGCTTCGACAGCGTGAGCAGCAGAATGATCACCGCCGTCGCCAGCCAAAGTAACGAGTAGTCCTCGCGTAGCTTGCGCCGCCGCACCAGTTCGATGACGAGCAGTAGCCCTGCAATCGAAGCGATCAAAGCCAGCAGCATCGTGCGATCCATAACAGGCCCCCAGTGCTGAATACTGAGTGCTGAGTACTGAGTAGCCGTTTTGACGATGCTGCGTTCCGTTTGCGAAACGTAATCTCTCTCAGCACTCAGCACCCAGCACTCGTAACTATCCCTTCAGGTACACCGCTATCACCTGCGCAGTGTGCAGGATACTGTCGCGGTGGGGGCGCTCGTAGGCATGCGAGGCCTCGACGCCCGGCCCGATCAGCGCCACCTGCGCCTGCCCACCGCTGCGCCAGTAGGCCGTACCGTCGGATGAGTAGAACGGGTACAAATCCATCACCAGCGGCACACCCTCGGCCTCGGCCAGCGCCCGCAGCTTGCGGTTGAGGTCGTAGGAGTATGGCCCGCCGCTGTCTTTCACACATAGCGTACAATGAAATTCGTCTGACGATTGCCCCTCGCCAATGGCAGCCATGTCAATTGTGATCAGTTCCGCCAGATTGTCCGGCAGTCCCCCCGTGCCGCCGTGTCCGACCTCCTCGTAGTTGGAGATCAGGATGGTCGTGTGCTGCGCCGGAGTCTCGCCCGCCTGCGCCAGAGCCTGAACCGCCGCGTAGATGCAGGCGACCGACAGCTTGTCATCCAGATAGCGTGAGCGGATGAAGCCAGTGTTGGTCACTTCCACGCGCGGGTCAACCAGGATGAAGTCGCCCACCTCGATGCCGAGGGCGCGCGTTTCGGCGGCGCTGGCCGTGCGCGCGTCCAGTCGCACCTCCATCAGCGCCTCGGTGCGCTGCGCAGTCGCTATCTCCTAAGAAGCCATATGAAAATTCCTGTTCGGTAGAATGGAGATGCAACCCAACCCAACTACCACACAGGAAGAATTCAAGTGTGTCACAGAATCAAGGTGTACACCACCGATTTGAGCGGTAAGCAGTGGGCAACGATGCGGGAACTCCTGCCGCTGAGCTTCATCCGCGCCGTCCCATAGTTGCTCCTGAATGGCGAGTGCGCCTGCCCGAGGTTGGCCTCGTTCACCGCGCGATCCTCTGCTCTCACCCGCAGTGGCACATACTCGCGCAGCAGTTCCCGTGCATTCTCCGCGAAGGGTTCCGGCAGCATCATGGCGCGCAGATAGGTGGTCTGGATCGCGTTCGCCTCGCGCAAGGCCAGGTCAT
>JAEURB010000190.1 GCA_016788435.1 Anaerolineae bacterium
GCCAGCGCCCCGCGCAGCGGAACCGCCCCGAAATACTGCCCGGTCGCGTTGATTGGGGTGTAGGGCGGGCTGGTCGGGTAGGTAGTAGGCACGTCCCACAGAATGCTGGCCGGCGTCATATAGGTGAACTGGCCGTTTACGGTCAACCCTTCGAGCGCGGCCGTATATCCCACCGGCATGATTGCGCCGCCCGCCATCTGCCATGTGAACGCCTGATTCACCTGTCCGTCAATGTTCGCGTCGTTGACGTTCGGGCTGCCGACCATCGCCAGAATAGCGCCCGAGCGCGGGTCGGATACCAGCACCGCGCCCGTGTTGACGCCGGCGAACTGTGTGCTGGCCACACCGCTGACCAGGGCGGCCTGCGCCGTATCCTGCAGCGGGATGTTGAGCGTGGTGTGAATCTGGAAGCCGCGCTGATACATTTCGCTGCCCGGGTAGGCTTGCTCAACCACGCTGAGCGCGTAGTTGACGAACTGCGGGTAGCGCGAGTTCTGTTCACGCGGCGCGTAAGTGCCTGCCTCGACGCGCGCCCGATCCACGGTGGTTTGCCCACTCGTCAGGTCGGCCTCGCTGATGCAGAACGGTTGGCCGTTGTACGGCGGGTAGTCGAGATTGATACAGCCAACCTGCGCCATCACTTGCATGGTTTCATCCATGCGCGCGAACGAGGCGTCGCGGTTGACAACCGGGTCGTAGAGGGCGGGCGCGTCAATCAGGCCGGCCAGCAGCGCCGACTGGGCGATATTGAGCACATTCGCGCCAATATCAAAGTAGAACTGCGCAGCCGCCTGCGCGCCGTAGGATTGGTTGGCGAAGTAGGTTTCGTTCAAATAGAGTTGAAGCAGCTCGTCCTTGGTGTACTGCTGGTTCAGTTCGCAGGCGATGGCCATGTCGCGCATCGGATTGACCGATGTGTTGCCGCTGGGCTGCACGACCAGATTGCGCGCGAGCTGCTCTTCGATAGACGTGCCAGGCGGGATGCCGCCGAACAGATTGTTGACGAAGGTGGAGAATAGGCTGAAGGCGCTGCACCCCTGGCTTTGGAAGAAGGTGGGATCCTCCATCGAAAGCGTGGCGTGAACCATATACGGCGATACGTCCTGCAGGTTGACCGGCTCGCGGTCGCCGCCATTTGCGCCCAGCAGTTCGGCAATCATCGTGCCGTTGTCGGAGAAGACACGAACAGTTTGCGCCGTCGGCGTATAGTCGGCCAGCGCGGCGATCTGCGTTTGGAAGGGCGCGACCAGGCTGTTGTAGTAGGTGAAGCCCAGCACCAGCCCGCAAGCCCCCATCAACAGCAGCGCACCGAGGCCAATTCCGCCGAATATCAGGCCGGTGCGGAGCATGCGCTTCCGCTTGGCGTTGACCGCGTCATCATACGAGGGGCCGCCGGGAGTGACCGGCGCAGCGGGCGTAACATACGGGCTGGGCACGGCTGGCACGGCCGATGGCATCGTCGCTACCGGCATGACGGGGACGGTCGCATCAGAAACCGCCGTTGAAGGCACAGTCGCCTGATTGGCCGGGTCGAGGAACAGCCCCTGCGTACCGGGAATCGTCGCGTCGAGGTCAGTCACCGGCACCTGTTTCGGCAGCGGCATCTCCTCGAACTGCTGCGGGACTTCGACGGGGGCCGACTGAAGCGTCAGATCGCCCGCCGAGGCCAGCGCGCCTTCCTTGGCTAGCACCGCCGGCGTGGCGACCTGCCAGCTATCGTCGTCGTAGCGATACCATTGATCGCTTTCGACGCCCATCATCCACCAAACGTCCTCGTCTTCATCGAGGACCATTTCCTGCTTGAGCGCCTCCTGAAGCTGGTCCTTGCTGATTTGCCCGTTGCGGTATTGCTCGCGCAGGGCGCGAATCCGCGTTTCGGCGTCGTGGAAGCGTTTGGCCAGCGCCTGCTCATCGGCCGTCAGCGGTTCGGGAGCTGGTTCAGGCTCGGCCGGTGGTGCGGTCTCTACAGGTTCAGCAGGGGCCTCCGGCTCGGCCACGGCCACGCCGCCGCGCAGTCTGTCCATCTGCTGCCGGGCGTATTCAGCCGGGTCGAGGCCGGGTGTTTCATCTGATGGAGCGTCTTCGACGGGAACAGCGGGAGCCGCTTCAGCGAGGCTGGCCAGCGCCATCAGCTCGCTCATGCTGAACGAGTCTTCTTCGTCCTCGTCTTCCAGTTCCAGCGTTTCGCTGAAGGGTTCCTCGGCGGCTTCTTCGTCGAAGGGGATGATTTCGGCTTCGGTCGGCTTCGCTTCGGCGGTCGTTTCCGGCGCTTCGGCTTCGTCTGCTGTGGCTGGGGTTGAGCCCGCCGTCTCGCCTTCCGGCTTGCGCCACAGATTGGACGTCCCCGGTTTCGCTTCGGCGGGCGGTGTTTCTGCGGCCGGTTCGGCCGTCTTCTCGCGTTCGGTCACGCGCTGCCAACTGGCGCTGTCGCGCTTCTCGACCGTCTTCCACGGGCTGTCACCCGCCGGCGTCTCTTGTTGCGGCGCAGGCGGTTCGGCCGGAGGAGGGTCTCCGGGGGAGGAAGAACGCCACCCGCTATTGCTGGCGCTGCCGGGAGCCGAGTCGTCTTGCGGGCGGTCGCTCATACCACAGTCCCTTTGCCGGGCAAACCAAAACTCAACGCCATTATAGCCGTAAAGTGCGGCCTGACCAACGCAGCGAAACGCTGGGGAATGGGGCAGATCGGGGGCATCAGTCAACCCCTCTCCTGGCCTCTCTCCGCGGGCGCAAGGAGGCGTGAAATGCGCGCGCCCCACGTACATTCCCCCTCTCTACGCAGCGCCGGGGAGAGGGGGCCACGCGGTGAGGTTACACGGCCTGCGCTGTTTACTTGGCCGTAACTACGTTGTGCGCGGGTTAACCGGCGGGCGCGTCGTCCTCTGGCGTGTCGGGCGGGGCAGGCGGCGTGATCAGGTCATCCAGCAGCCCCCGGCTCTTGAGGGTGAGCGTTTCCTCTGCCTGCGGATTGGGCAATCGCACCACATCCGCATCCGCGTCGCCAGCCTGGTCAGCCGCCTCGATGCGGATGACGATTACGCTCACGTTGTCCTCGCCGCCGCGTGAGTTCGCCAGATTGATCAGGTTACCGCCCACCACTTGTGGGTCGTTGCTGGCATGGGCGGCCTCGCCGATTTCGGGCGTGGAAACGTGCCGCGTCAACCCGTCCGAGCACAAAACGAGTTGATCGCCCGGGCTGAGGTGCAGCTCGTAGAGATCCACGTCCACATGGTCGGATTGGCCGAGCGCACGATAGAGCACGTTCTTCATCGGGTGTTCGGCCGCCTGGTCTGGCGTCAGATGCCCGGCGGCGACCAATGCTTCCACAAATGAATGATCGGACGTGATCTGCTCGATTCCCGCTGGATAGGCTTCGACCAGATAGGCACGGCTGTCGCCCACATGCGCCACGATGCAATGATTGCCCCGCACATAAGCGGCGGTCACCGTGGTGCCCATGCCGCGCATGTTCGGTGTGCGGCGCGCCAGTTCGAGGATGTCGAGATTGCCGGCGCGAATGGCGGCTGTCAGCGCATCGGCGATGGCCTTGTCGGTCAGTGCGGCGATTAGGGCATCATCAGCTTGCCCGGGCAGCGGGACACCTCGTTCGATGGCCTGCACCGCGAGACGGCTGGCTTCTTCCCCGGCTGCGGCTCCGCCCATGCCATCCGCCACCACGCCCAGAACCTGACTGTCCTCAGCCCACAGGCGTATGCTGTCCTCGTTATTCTCGCGCACCTGCCCGACACTGGATTGTGCGCTGCTGAGGTGGCGATACTGCCGACCGGTACCGGTCATGACCATGCTCCTGAAGCATGCCGACTTACTGCAATTCTACAAACGCCGCCCAAACGTGCAACTGAAGGCGGCCGCCGCGCGCTTTCGCCCTGTCCCGTTCGCCCGCGCAATGGTAGATTCGATGGGAAAATATCCCAAGAAGCCGGGCTCGCTTGGGATATTTGTTTGTCTGGCAGACGGCATGTGGCCAATTGGCCGGAACCTGCAAGTATGGCGCAACTCGAAGATCTCTACCGTCTCGATCACTTCATTGACACTTTCGCGCTCGGCCACTACGCCCGCGTGCTGGAAGCGCACGACCTCCGCAGCGGAAACGCGGTGGCCTTCAAGCTGCTGCGCCCCGAGCACATGCAGGCGGACGGCGAACTGCGCTGGGAAATCCGCGCTTTCGCCAATGAAGCCGACCTGCTGACCAAGCTTTCGGGTAGCCCACACGTCGTCAAGCTGCTCGATAGTGGCTACGTCAAGGGGAGTGGAGACGCGCCAGCCGGCGGCGAAATTGAGACCTTCGGGGCCGATGCTGCTGCCTTCAGCCGCGCCATGCCGGAGTTCACCGCCCGGGGCTGGCGGCCCTTCCTTGCTCTGGAGAATCTGCCGCGCGCCAACAATCTGTTCTACGCTATGCGCCCGGACCGCCATACCATGCGCTTGCGCCTTCCCACCGAAGAAGGTCTGTCACTTGCCCTGCAGTTCGCTGAACTGCTGCGCATGGCCCACCGCCAGTCCATCGTCTACCTCGACCACAAACTGGAGCATCTCTACTGGGACGGCGTTCACCTGCGCGTGATTGACCTCAACAGCAGCCGCCAGTTGGATGGTACGGGCAACGGCAGCGCGTCGTTCGTGCGCATGGATATTCACAACCTGTGCGTCGGCGTGCTGTATTCGGCCTTCACCGGCCTTTCGCCCCAGAAGGCCGCGCTGCGGCCGCAGCCCGGCCCGGCCAGTGATGTCGAGCAGCGTTATCAGGAAATTACGACCCTCGATTTTGGCATCGAGCCGACGCTCAGCCCCGCGCTGCAGGAGTTGCTGCAGCGCGGGGCGGCTATGCAGATCGAGACGATGGATGAGTTCATCGAAGGGCTGCACGAAGTGGCCGCTATTCACGGCTGGGACTTTCCGGGGCGCTATACCAACCCGGCCAGCCGCGACGCGCGCACTCAGGTACGCGCCGGTTTAGCTCGCCTGCGCCGGGGCGAAGAGTCGCTGCGCGAAGCGCGTGACTTGTTCCGTGATGCGGCCATCACCGAGGGCATCAGTCCCGAACTCGAAGCCGAACTGCGCCGCCTCGTCATCGCCATCAACGACATGCTCAACGGCCGCGCAATCCCCTGATCGTCACCGTTTGCGGCAGCGGGCCGAATGACTTATCCTCAACGTGACTGCACAGGAGTGGAATCAACGTGTCCGATCAGCCAGGACTGAACCAGCTACAGGAATCACTCAATAACGCGCAACCGGCGACGCCGGAGCAGGCCGCTGCGGTCGAGGAACTCAAAGGCGATGTAAACAAGGCGCTGGTAGAGCCCGAACACCGGGCTACCCTCCGTGAGCGGCTGGAGAAGCATGTCGTCCTGTTCGAAGACAGCCACCCGCAGTTGGGCGCCGCCATGCATTCGGCCATCAATACGCTTAGCCTGGGCGGTATCTAGAGCGTGTTGTAAATGTCGCTTCTGCTTCCATCGAAACCGATCTGGATGCAGGGCATTCTTCTAACACGGTTTACCGTTGCGGCGGGCCGATCAGCACCTGCAAATCAATCAGCGCCTGCTGACTGACGGACAGCAGCCCGTCCGCCGGGCGGTCGAGGTCAATCACCAGCACCATAATCGCCACCATCACCGCCAGCAAAATCACGGCGCTCGCCACACTGCGTTGGCCCACCAGCCCGGCGTTGTAACCCACCATGATCGTCGCCAGAATTCCAACCACGATCAGCATATACAGCACCGTTGACGGCACGCGGGCATACACGCCCACTACATGCCGTTCCGTTTGCAGGTCGAACATCTGATTGAGCGCCTCCATGTACAGCCCAACCATGGTCAGGTCATCCTCCTGCCGCTGAGCTTCATCCGCGCCGTCCCATAGTTGCTCCTGAATGGCGAGTGCCTGCCCGAGGTTGGCCTCGTTCGCCGCGCGATCCTCTGCTCTCACCCGCAGTGGCACATACTCGCGCAGCAGTTCCCGTGCATTCTCCGCGAAGGGTTCCGGCAGCATCATGGCGCGCAGATAGGTGGTCTGGATCGCGTTCGCCTCGCGCAAGGCCAGGTCAT
>JAEURB010000221.1 GCA_016788435.1 Anaerolineae bacterium
GCTTCACGCGGGTGTACCCGGCCGCGCCAGCCAGCCGCATAGACGAGCGCGACCTGTTCAGCGGCGTGGCGGGGGATATGACGGAAGTGACTCCGCTGGATGCCCTCGGCGCGGCGGAACGCTGACCGGTTGTGAACGGCCCTACGCCACCCGCTGGAGACGACCGCGCCGAACGCATTGACCGGCTGATGGACGCGATTGAGCTGGTCAAAGCCGGCCGCCGCGCCGAAGCCCGCGCTGTGCTGCACGACCTGATTCGAGACGACCCTGACCTTCAGGATGCGTGGCTGTGGATGAGCATCGCCGTCGACTCGCTCGATCAGGCGTCCATCTGCCTCGACAACGTGCTGCGGATCAACCCGCGCCATCACGCGGCGGCGGCGGCGCTCTATCGCATTCGTGTGCCTGAACTAAAGCTGGAACAGCAGCGGGCGAAGCTGCGGATGGCCCGCGACTTCGCGTCCAGCCTGCTCTGGCTGGTCATCGTGGTTTCATTGTGCGGGGCGCTGGCCAGTTTCGGGGCGCTGTTTGCCGGCGCGGCGGGGTGAAGGCCGTTACCTCGGCAAGCGGGCCAGAATGCTGCACACGACCTCGTAGCTGATCGTTCCCCAGCGCGCCGCGATGTCTTCGGCGGTGATGGACGCGCCGCCCTGTTCGCCGAGCAGCACGACTTCATCGCCCATCCGCGCATCGGGAATGTGATCGACGCTGACGGTGGTCTTCTCCATGCTCACCCGGCCGATGATCGGCGCCACCTGCCCGCGAATCAACACGACGCCCTGATGCTGGGGAGCGCGGCGTAACCCGTCGGCATAGCCAACCGGCAAAATGGCGACGCGTTCAGTCTGGCTGGTGATATAGGTGTTGCCGTAGCCCACCGGATGGCCGGGCGGCAGCGTCTTCACCTGGGCGATGCGGGTCTTCCAGTGCATGACGGGCTGGAAATGCTCGGGCACGCGCACCCGTTCTGACGGTGAAAGGCCATACAGCGCAACCCCCACGCGCACGGCGTTGAAGTGATAGAGCGCCGAGGAGAGCGTGGCGGCGCTGTTGGCGGCGTGAATATAGCGGAAGCTGAACCCGCTGGCCCGCAGCGGAACCAGGACATCCTTGAAGGCGCGCAGCTGCCCCGCGGTGTAGTCCTGGTCATCATCCGCCCGCGAGAAGTGGGTATAGATGCCCTCGACATCGAGGGATGGCAGGCGCATGAGGTGGCGGAAGAAGGCCAGTGTATCGCTGGCCAGCACACCCAGGCGGCCCATGCCGCTGTCCACCTTGACATGGACGCGCAGGCGGCCCCCTGTATCGCGCGCGGCGCGATCGAACATCTGCGCCTGTTCGAGGTCGAACAGCGTGAGGGTCAAATCGTGGCGAAGGGCCTCGTGGATTTCGCCCGGCGGCACGGCGCTGAGAAGCAGGATCGGCGCGGAGACCCCCGCCTGGCGCAGGGCCATCGCTTCGCCGAGGTTGGCGACGGCCAGATATTCCGCCCCGTTCTGAAGCGCGGTGCGCGCGGCGGCAATCGCGCCATGCCCGTAGGCGTCGGCCTTGACGACTGCGAAGAGTGTCACGTTCGGGCCAATCAGGGTCTTGATGCCAGCCACGTTGTGCGCCAGCGCATCGAGATCAATCTCGACCCACGCCGGGCGCTGGCTGCTGCCAGCCGGGGGGCGCGCCTCCAGGGTGCGGGCGTGCGGCAGGTGATCGGCCGCGGCGGGGTCGGCCAGCAGCGGCCGGATGACCCGTTCGAGCCGCGCCCCCGCGCCTCCCTTGATCAGGACAAGGTCGCGGTCGCCCAGCCCGATCCCGCCGCGCAGCGCGGAAGCGGCATCGGCCGGGCCGTAGGCCACCACCACGCGCTGCCCGTCCAGACCGGCATCGAGAGCCGCCCGCCCCGCCTGGGCCGCTTCGGCGCCGAGCGTGACCATCGCATCCACCACTTCACTGGCGCGCTGGCCCACCCGGCGGTGTTCGCGCGCGCTGATGCTGGCGGGGAGTTCCATATCGCCGAAGACGAAGACCGGGCGCGCTGCGCCGCTAGCCGCTTCCTGCAGCCAGTCGAGGGCGGCCAGCGTGGACTGCGGCTCGGCGTCCCACGAGTCATCAATCAGCACCGCCCCGTTCACGCCCGCCAGCGGCTTCATCCGCCCCGGCAGCGGCGTGATAGTGGTCAGCGCCTTCAGCCCTTCCTGAATGGTGACGTTGAAGGCCTCACCAATGGCCAGCGCCGCCAGCGCCCCGAACAACTGCTCGCGGCCCAGCAGCGGCGTCCAGCGGCCGACCAGCCGCTGGTCAAAGTAGCGCAAATCGAAGCCGGTGCGCGTTGGCCCCAGCACGGTGTTATGGGCCATGATATCGGCGCCGAACTGGCCGGCGACGCTCAGCGTGAGCGTGCGGCCCCTGCCCCGCCGGGCCAGCCCGCGAATCCGGTCGTCGTCATAATTGATGACGGCCAGCCCGTCGTCGTGCATGTAATCCAGCAGCAGCGCCAGTTCAGCCGCGTAGCGTTCCGGGCTTTCGAACTGGCCGCGCGGTGAAATGCCCGCGCCGGTGAGTACGGTCATGCGCGGGCGCAGCGACCCGGCCACCTCGGCCATCTCACCGGGGCGCGTGATGGCGACGGCGAGCGCCAGCGCCTCGTGATGGGGCGTCAGGCGTGACAGCGTAAGGGGAACGGCCAGCCTGCCGGAAGCCTGCGGCGGCGACACCAGCACCTGGCAGTGATCGCGCAGCAGATGGCCGAGCGCGTGCAGCACCACCGACTGCCCGGAGACGCCAGCCACGGCGATCACCGGCAGGCCAAGCCGCGCCATCACATGATTGGACCACTGCATGAGGGCGGTGGCGGGGTTCTTGACGAGGATGACGGTCAGGCCGTCGGTGTCAAAGCCGGGCGGGCGGGCCGCCAGCAGGCCGGAAGCACCGCGCGATACCGCCTCGCGCATGTCGGCATCGGTGGCGTGCAGCTCACTGCCGAGCGCCGCAAACAGGCTGCCCTCGGCTGCTTCAGCCGGGTGAAGCGCCAATTCGGTGAACAGATGAACGCGCGGTTCGCCGAAAAGCTGGCCGTTGGCGGCTTCCAGCAGGTCGTACAGACTAATCATAAGGTCGCTGCCCCGCCGGGGTTGCGTGAAGCTTGTGCGGAAACTGCTATAATTCGGTCGCTTGGAGAGCGTGACAACTATGGCACTCAATTTTAAGGTTGTCAAAACGCAAAGGAAAGCACGCGCTGGCGTCATCACGACCCCGCACGGCGACATCCCGACGCCCGTCTTCGCCCCCGTCGGCACGCAGGCGACGGTCAAGGCCATCACCCCGCGTGATCTGGCCGAAACCGGCGCGTCGCTGGTGCTGGCGAACACCTATCATCTGCACCTGCGCCCCGGCGACGAACTCGTACGCGAGATGGGCGGCCTGCATCATTTCATGCAGTGGCCCGGCCCCATGCTCACCGATTCGGGCGGCTTCCAGGTCTTCAGCCTCGCGCAAATCAACCGCATTGACGACGAAGGCGTGACGTTTCGCAGCCATATTGACGGCAGCCGCCACCGCCTGACGCCCGAAAGCTCGATGGCGATTCAGGAAAACCTGGGCGCCGACATCATCATGTGCTTCGACCAGTGCCCGCTGCCGACGGATCGCCGCGTAGTCGAGCAGGCCGTCGAGCGCACGCGGCGCTGGGCCATCCGCTGCCGCGAAGCGCATTCCGACGAGGGCGGGCAGGCGCTGTTCGGCATTCAGCAGGGCGGCATCTTCCCGGACTTGCGCGCTGCGTCGAGCGCTGGGCTGCGCGAGCTCGACTTCGCAGGCTATGCGATTGGCGGGCTGGCGGTGGGCGAAACCAAAGCTGAAATGTATGCCACGCTCGACGAATGCACACCGCTGCTGCCCGATGACAGGCCGCGCTATCTGATGGGGGTCGGCGCGCCCGATGACCTCGTCGAAGGGGTGCTGCGCGGCGTAGATATCTTCGACTGCGTGCTGCCCACCCGCCTGGCCCGTCATGGCGCGGTCTTCACGCCGCACGGGCAGGTCAATATCAGCCGGGCGCAGCACGCCCGCGACGAACGGCCGATTGAAGAGGGCTGCGACTGCTATACCTGCCGCACCTTCACCCGCGCCTATCTGCGCCATCTGGTCAAGGCCGGAGAACTGCTCGCACACACCCTGCTCAGCCTCCACAATGTGCGCTTCCTGATTCGCCTGATGGAAACGCTCCGCAGTGCCATCCTCGGCGGCACGCTGGAGCAAACCGCACAGAGCTTCCTCTCGCGTTATCTTCAGCCGGTCGTCTGAGAAACGAGCCAGCCTTGCCCAGTACGAACAGAGACCTGACGGCAATTCTGCCGGGTTGTGATGCGGGGTCATGGGCCTGATGAGAAAAACGGGCTGCGCCCTGGTTATTGCGATGGTCACGCTGGCAAGCTGCAGCCAGCGGGCGATTCCGTCGGCGACGCCCGCGCTGGAAACGCGCACCCTGCGCGTGTACGCCACCAGCGCCGCCATGCCGCTGCTGGAGGACTTCGCTGAATCGTACAGCGCGCTCAATCGTGATATAGCCTTCGAACTGGAAACCGGCAGCTTCCGCGAGATGCTCGCCCGGCTGATGACCGGCGAAACCCCGTACTTCCTCAGCACATGGTTGCCGCCCGACGGCGCGCAAACCACGCCGCTGTGGGCCGCCCCGGTCGCGCAGGATGGCATCGCCGCCATCGTCCACCCGGGCAATCCGGTGACCGGGCTGACATCCGGGCAGTTGCGCTCAATCTTCGCGGGCGATATTCAGAACTGGCGGGATGTGGGCGGGCCGGATTTGCCGATCACCGTTTTTATCCGCGAGGACGGTTCGGGAACGCGGGCCGAGTTCGAGGCGCTGCTGATGGGCGACCGGCCAGTGGTGCCGCTGGCGCGCATCGCCCCGTCGGGTGACGCCATGCGCGCCAGCATCGCCGCCGATCCATCCGCCATCGGTTTCCTGTCCACCGCCCTGCTCGCCCCAGCGGTGCGCGCGCTGGCGCTGGACGGGGTGATGCCCTCGGCCGCTACGCTGGCCAACGACAGCTACCCGCTGCGCAGCTTTGTTTACCTCATCGGCCTGCGCGAGCCAGACGGCAGCCAGCCGCTCGACCTCGACTACCGCGCCTTCTTCGCCTGGGCGCAGGGGCCGGATGGTCAGGCTGCCGCCGCCCGGCAGTACGCGCCACTGGGGGACTAGCAGGCCTAACCCCTCCCCCGGCCCCAAACGCAACCTCACCCCCGGCCCCTCTCCGAAAAGCGAGAGGGGGGAAAAACCGGGTGCGGCGGGCGGAAGACACCTCACCCCCGACCCCTCTCCACACGCGGAGAGCGCAGAAAGATCACGGCGCGCGTCCGGATGTTCGCAACCGGGAAAGCGCAGGGCGGTGCGGGCGGATGCGGTGTTATTAGCAAGCCTGTGAAAGAGCGGACAACAGGACAGAATCAAAATAGTGGACTCGGACTGAGGGAAGAAGTTGCAGGACAACAGGACAGAATAGTGGACAACCAGCGCACAAGGGACTGGTTTGGCGGGCGGCCCGGCCGTACGGCAACCTTCATCGTAGACCAAGTGGGCTGGTTTGAGGTGAAAGTATGGTAGACGGGATGGACGCAAATCGGGCAGGTGTGAGACGGCAGCCTGATCGCGACAAACTACCCCTGCCAGGGGCCATGGGGGAGGTGCAGCGCAGCGGAGTGGAAGGGGCAAGGGGGGAGGTTCAGCGCATACCCGCCGTCTCCTCCATCGCCTCGGCCGAAACCGGAATGCCGCCGCGCTTCGAGCCGACGTAGTAGACGACGTACGGGTTGCCGGGCGTGAAGGCGTGGGCAGCCTCGCTCCAGATGGCCAGATAGACCTTGCCAATCTGAATCGTGCCGTCCGCCACGCCTTCGCCGCCGACGCTCATCGCGGCGCGTGACATCGGCTCCATCAGCGATTCGCTCGACAGG
>JAEURB010000283.1 GCA_016788435.1 Anaerolineae bacterium
CAGTTCTTCACCTGTAATCGGTTGCAGTTCGCCGATGCTACCCGTCTCGATCAAGGCCTGCGCGCTGAATTCGGCCACTTCGAGACGATCAAAAGCTTCCAGCAGCGTTCGCCCTGTGGACAGCACCGAGTCGTTTTGAAGCAGCAGGACGGGCGTCTCCTTGCGGAGGGCGGCCGATACCTGCTCGGGATCTGAGTACGGTAGGCCGTACGGAATGCGCGGCATTTCGCGCAAGAGAATGTAGCTTTCCGGGATGGTACGCGTATCAAACACCCGCTCAGAGATGCTGTAGGTCGTCGCATGAGGGGGCTGTGCCGACATTATCGAGCCAATCTCAGGATGATCACGATAGATGATGTGATGCAGCCAGGCACCACGACTTGGCCGCTTGCCGGCCTCGGCCCGCCCATCCTTCACCAGCACCAGATCGGCCGCTTCCAGATAGCTGCGGTCCTGGCCGTAGGGCGTTATCACGAAGGAATCATCCTGCACGCGGGCAGACACTGTGCCGCCGGTACTGATCATCAGCCGCCGCTCGTAGGCACGAGCGACGAATGAGCAGATTTCGAGCCGGCGCTCCAGTTCATCGGCCGAGTGAGTGACTGGGTTGAACTCAGGCAGATCGCGCGCGGCCTGCACAAACAGGCCAATCTCCGCGTCGGTGAGCGAACGGTACGGGCCAAGCATCTGCGCCCGAATGTTGACCTGCGCGCAGTACTCAAGTGTCTCGAAGCGCCAGAAGGCATCGAGGAGATCGCTTCCACCAACCACGACACCATGATTCTCAAGCAGGACTGCGTGATAGCCGCCTTGAAAGGCGCTGGCAATCGAACGGCCGAGATCTTCGCTGCCGGGAAGCGCATACGGCGCGTAGCCAACCTCGCCCACCGTGTCACGCGACTGAGGGTAAATGCGGGTATCGGGCAAACGCCGGGCGATGCTGAAGGCCACCAGCGCCGGCGGATGAGCGTGAACCAGCGCGTGAATATCGGGCCGCGCTTCGTAAATCTGGCGATGGAACGGATACTCTGACGACGGGCGATGGCGCCCTTCGATGCTGCCGTCCTGCCCAACCCTTACCATGTCGGCAGGTTCCAGGCGGCCCTTGTCTATGCCGGCCGGGGTTATCCACAGGCCACCGCCGGCCTCGCGCACCGAACAGTTGCCGCCCGAGACCGTCGTCATCCCCTGATGATAAATCCTCGTCATGATCTTGGTTAGCTGGTGGCGAGGAGGCAGCATCTGAAAATCCATCTTCACTCCTTCGGCTGTTCAATTGTCGCAGGATCGCCGGGCGTGCCGGGATCATCGGCCGGGTTTAGCTTCACCAACAGCTTGTCCACCCGGCGGCCATCCATATCAATCACTTCCAGCGTGCAGCGGCCCAAATGCACCACATCACCCTCAATCGGGATACGGTTCAAGGTGGACAGAATCAGCCCGCCAACTGTGTTGTAGTCCAGCCCGCTTTCGTCGTAATCGAGCGCGCCGCCAAGGGCCTCATTCAGGTCTTCGATAGGCGCGCCGCCATCTACCAGCCAACTGCCGTCTGCCCGCTGCACCAGCGCGCGTTCCTCGGCATGATCGTACTCATCGCGGATGTCGCCAACCAGCTCTTCCAGAACATCTTCCATCGTTACCAGACCGCTGATCGCGCCGTACTCGTCAATCACGAGCGCGAGATGATTCCCTGTCTGGCGGAGCATTTCGAGCACATCGTCGCTTCGGCTGGATTCAGGTACGAACTGGGCGGGCAGCAACAGGTCCCGCACGCTGAACTCATCCACTGTTCTGCCCGCGAAACGAACCAGGTCCTTCGCGTTCAGGGTGCCAATGACGTTGTCGAGGTTGCCGTCGTAGACAGGCAGGCGTGAGAAATGGGTCTCATCGAGGACGTTGACCACTTCAGGTAACGTAGCCGCTACCGAAAGAGCCACCATGTCAGAGCGCGGCGTCATAATCGTGCGCACCGGCCGGTCGGACAGGCGGAAGACCTGCTCGATCATCTCGGCCTGGTCTGCTTCCACCGCGCCACTCTCCGTGCCCTCGCGCACCATGGACACAATGTCCGCCTCGGTCACATCGCGCGCATCGCCGGTTTCGACACCCAGCAGGCGGGTGACGCCGTTGACCGACGCGGACAAAAAGGCGGTCACTGGCTGGGCCACGCGTGACAGCGTAGTGAGGAACGGCGCGGCGAATATCGCCAGGCGCTCGGAGTTCTGGAGAGCCAGCCGCTTTGGTACCAGCTCACCCACCACCAACTGCAAGAACGTGATGAACAAAACGACGACGAGAAGACCGATTGCATCGGCATAGGGTGCAAGCGCGGGAAACTCGCGGAGCGCGCCAGCCAGAGATGCCGCCAGACTCGCGCCGCCGAAAGCCGCCGAGAAGGTACCAATCAGCGTGATCCCGACTTGTACCGTCGCCAGAAAGCGGTTCGGGTCGGCCGAAAGCGCAAGGGCCTTGCGCGCACCTACGCTTCCTGCTTCGGCCCGCTCTTCCAGGCGATTGCGC
>JAEURB010000344.1 GCA_016788435.1 Anaerolineae bacterium
CTTACGTTTATAGCGTAAACGACGCCGGTGCGCATTAGTTCACGTGCTGCGGGAGTGGAGAAACGCGATGGTTCAACCGCGTGACCTCTCCCCTGGCCCCTCTCCGCTCCGCTGCGCTGCGGAGAGAGCGACGAGGGTGAGGGCCATGAGGGCAATTGTGATGCGTTTGCCCTGCAGCGGGCCGCTGAATCCGTGCGGACAACCCATCGGCGGGTATACTCCAGCGTGCGGGCTGCTGCCCGCGTTGACTGCCCGTCTCACCTGGTGAACGCCCAATGTCCAGCCCCAACCCCGCCGAACTGCTCGCACATGCGTTTGACAGCCCCCGGCACGAACCGTTCGATCTGCCCGGTACGGCGGGCGGCGCGCTGCTCGTGCATGGTTTCATGGGCACGCCCAGGGATATGCGTCCGCTGGCTGCCGCGCTCAACGGGCAGGGTTGGGAAACGCGCGGCCTGCTGCTGCCCGGCTTTGGCCGGGAGGTCTCGTCGCTGCCAGACCGCCGGATGGAAGACTGGGCCGCTGCCATTCGCGCCGCGCTGACGGACCTGCAGCAGCGCCATGCGCGCACGCTGCTGGCCGGTCATTCGCTGGGTGGCGGGCTGGCCCTGCAGATGGCCGCCGAACTTCAGCCAGATGGCCTTATCCTGCTGGCCCCGTTCTGGACGGTGGATATCTGGTTGTGGCGAACGCTGCCCGTTCTGTGCCATTTCGTCCGCGATATCCGCGTCTTCTCGCTGCAGAAGCTGGACTTCACAGACCCCGAAACGCGGCGCGGCCTGGCGGCTTTCCTGCCCGGCGCCGACCTCGATGATCCCGCGATACAGAAGGCCGTGCTGCAGTTCTCGCTGCCCACCCGCCTGTTCAATCAGGTGCGGCGGGTGGGGCAAACCGGCCACCAGCGGGCCCCTGAAGTGCGCTCGAAAACGCTTGTGCTGCAGGGTTCGCAGGATACGCTCGTCACGCCGCTCCTCACGCGTAAGCTGATCATGGCGCTGCCCACGCCGCCCCGCTACGTCGAGGTCGCCGGAGAGCACCTGATCAACGAAGATGACTGCCCAGGCTGGCCCATGGTGCAGCGTGAGGTGCTGGATCTGGCGGCTTCGCTGCTGAAGCAAGGCTCACTGCCAGCGGCGGGGTGATTGTGTGATAGCATCAAATGCGTAGCGGGAAGTGGCCAGGCTGGCCCTCTGCGCCCGCGAGCGCTCACTGCAACCCTTCAACGTTTCTGCTCTCATCTGAGGACGGGCGATGCTGAAAACCACATGGCTGCTGGGAGCGGGAATCAGCGCGGCACTGCTGGCGGGGGCGTGTCAAACGGCTGGCCCGCTGCAATCGGCCGAACGCGGCGAGGAGATCGTCCATTACGATTTCACCGCCCCCAACACCTTTGAGGAGGGCGCTTACGGCCCGGCCACGCTGCGGATTGCCGGCGGGCGCTACAACATCGAGATTTTTCAGGGCGACAATACGATTTGGTGGGGGCAGTGGGGCGAACCCCTCGCCGATGTGATCGTGGATGTGGACGCCGATCATCAGTCCGAGCGCGAGGAGAACACCTACGGCGTGATGTGCCGCGTGCGCGGAGAGGTTGGCCAGCCGGTAGCCGTTGACCCGGCGCTGGCGGCAATCCTGAGCGACGCAACTCCCGAGGCTTCCGCCGAGCCTGAGGCAACCGCCGGGGCAATCCCTGAAGCGACCGCCGAGGCGACTACCGAAGCGACCGCCGAAAGCACGCCCCCGGCCGAGCTGCCCGAACGCTTCGGCGAAGGCGACGGCTACCTGTTCCTCGTCGGCTCGAACGGCACAGCGGGTATCTTCCGGGCGCGCGGGCGCGATATCATGCCACTGCGCGACTGGCAGGCCAACAGCGCCATCGTGCGCGGCCAGGGCCAGAACCACCTGCGCGCCGTGTGCGTGGGCAACTATCTGGCCTTCTACGTCAACGATACCCTGGTAGCCGAAGCGACCGACGACGCGTGGTCCAGCGGGCAGGTGGGGCTGGCCGCCAGCGCCGCCACCCGCCTGGGCAGCAGCGTGTTCTTCGATAACCTGTCGGTCGCGGCCCCGGCGGGCTAACCGGCGCGATGTCCCTTCAGCCGGGCGCGGGGGCCAGCGCCCTCGAACCCGATCCCGTTCTCGGCGCGGCGCTCGGTAACTCCGTCAGCAACCGCTTTCGCCTGCTGCTCATCGCGGGCATCGTCGTGCTGGGGGTGGGCCTGTTCCTCAACTTCACGATTGGCGCGATTCAGGAGGGGTGGGGTCCGCCGCTGACGATTCTGCTGACGGCCGCCGTCATGCTCGGCGCGGGGTGGTGGGTGCTGCATTGGTGGAACCGCGAAATCATCCTCTACGAGCGCGGTTTCACGGTCGAGGAAGGCGCGCGCGTGGTGCCGATTCGCTACGAGGAAGTCGCCCGCGTCTACCTGCAGGCCGGGCGCGTATCGTATGGCGGCCTGTTTCCCCACGAGCGTTATCTGTGCCTGCTGACGACCATCCACGATGAGCAGGTCGCGGTGAATGGCTGGTACCGCCACGCCAGCCAACTGGGCGCGCGCCTGAACGCGCTGGTGGATGCCGCGCTGCGCCCGCAGATTGAGGCGCGCTGGGCGGCTGGAGAGAGCGTGCCGTTCGGCGACGCGCTGGCGCTGTCGGCCGCGGGCATCGAGTGCGAGGGCCAGGTGCTGAACTGGGCGGATTACGGCGGCATCCGCATCGCCAGCGGCCGCCTGACCCTTCTCGACACGGCGGGCGAGTCGTGGGCCAGCCCGCCGCTCGCCAGCCTGTACAATCTTACGCTGCTGGTGGCCTGGCTGAGGGAGCGCACGCCCGGCACAATCAGCCGGTTACCGGGCAATACCGCAAGCGTCGTTTGAACAGCCAACACCGCACTGGAGCGCGTCGTCATGACTGACCCCGGCAAGTATCGTCACCTCACCCGAACCACGACCGCGACCGGCCAGTTCGTCGTGCTGGCCATTGATCACCGGCTGAATGTGCTGGAAGGGCTGGAACGCACGCAGGGCAAACCGCTGTCTGCCGCCGAGTTCTCCGCCTTCAAGCGCGAAGTAATCGAGGCGCTGCTGCCGGCCGGGGCCACTGCTCTGCTGCTCGACCCCGAATATGGCATCGCGCCCGGCCTGGCGGAGGGCTGGCTGCCAGCGCGGGCGGGGCTGCTGGCCCCCCTCGAGGAAACCGACTACACGCTTCACCCTAGCCAGCGCGCCTATCGCACCATCCCCGGCTGGACGCCGGCCGCCATCCAGCGCATGGGCGCCGACGGCGTCAAGCTGCTGCTCTACTACCACCCCGAAGCCCCTGACGCGGCCCGCCAGCGCGAAGCCGTCGAACGCGCCGTGGAAGACTGCGCCGCTGCGGCTATCCCCCTCTTTCTCGAACCGATCACCTTCTCGCCCGACCCCTCGCGCAAGCTGCCGCCCGCCGAACTGACCGACGTCGTGGTCTCCAGCGCGCGCCTGTTCTCGGCGCTCGGCATTGACGTGCTCAAGTCTGAGTTTCCGGTGGACGTTCAGGAACAGCCGGACGAAGCGGTGTGGCAGGCGGCCATCCGGCGGCTCGATGACGCCTGTACCGTCCCCTGGGCCTTGTTGAGCGCGGGCGCGCCGTGGGAAACGTTCGTCCGGCAAACGGCTGTGGCCTGTGCAGGTGGTGCCAGCGGCGTGATCGCCGGGCGGGCGGTGTGGGCCGAGGCGGTGGCGCTGCCCCCGGCCGGGCGGCGCGTCTTCCTCGAAACGACCGGGCGTGACCGCATGGCCGAACTGGCCGCCATCTGCCGCTCGGCTGGCCGTGATTTCCGCGCTCGCGCCACGCCACCACCGCCGTTTGGACCGGACTGGAAAGACGCGCCGTGAGGGTGCGGCCAGAGACGGCGGCCGATTATGCGGCTGTGGCGCGTGTTCATGTGCGGGCCTTCGGCGATCGCGCGGATGAAGCGGTCATCGTCGCGCTGCTGCGTCAGCGGGCCAGCTATACGCCCGGCCTGTCGTAGGTGGCAGAGGTGGATGGCGTCATTGCAGGGCACGTGCTGTTTACGCCTGGCATCCTGCCGTTGATGGGGCAGGCCGTGCCGGCTGTGCTGCTGGCTCCGCTGGCCGTAGACCCCGCCTTTCAGCGCCGGGGGATCGGTGGCGCGCTGATCGAAGCGGGCCACGAGGCGGCCCGCCAGCATGGCGCGGCGCTGTCTCTGCTGCTTGGCCACCCGGAGTACTACCCGCGCTTCGGCTATCAGGTGCAGTCCTACGGGATAGCCCGCTGCGTGGTGGACGTGGCGGCGCTGCCCGCTACCGGCCCGCTGACGGCTCGCAAGCCTGCCGCGGCCGATCTGCCGGCCCTGATACGCTTGTGGGAACACGAGGAAGGCGCGGTGGATTTCTCGCTTCGGCCCGATGCCGCCTTGCTCGACTGGCTGAGCCCAAACCCGCTGATCACGGCGACGGTTTACGAACGCGGCGGAAGCGTGGTGGGCTTCACGCGTATCCATCAGGCCGCTCCCGCCGAACCCCGGCTGTTGCTGGCCGCTGATGTGAGCGCGGCCCAGGCGATGGCCCACGCTATCGCGTCCAGCGCCGCGGTGCAGTCGTTGACGCTTCCGCTGCATCCGGCTTCCGCTTCGGCGGCGCTCGGCACTGCGGCGGTGCGAACGTTCGACCCCGCGCTGGCGGCGGAGTTGATTCCTGGCGCGCTGGGTGGCTATCTGGCCGGTGTAAGAGCCGGGCAGCGCCCGCCTGGCCGCCCGCTCTGGCCCACTGCTTTTGACCTGGCGTAACAGGGCCGCGAATATACGAGTATTTCATGAGAGTATGGTTGACGCACGCGGCGGACTCAGCGACAATGCTGTTAAGTCGCCGATGCTGTTAAGGTGTGTGCGGGCGTGGAAACACTATATGCGGAGTACGTGGCGCTTCGAATCAGTGGAATGCGCCCGTCGGCTGCGCTGGAAAACCTGCGTGACCGGATCGAAACGCTGCTGCCGAACGAGAAGCTGGCCCTGGTTCGCGCCGTGCGCCATTACGAGGATGTTGCCCAGCAGTACGCCACCACCCAGTTCCGGCCAACCGGCAATGTCGCGCCCTCCCTGTTTGACGAGGAAGACGGCGCAGGCTTAAACGCCGAAGAACTGGCCCGGCTGGCCGCCGAAAGCGGCGATACGACCGTCAAGCTGCCGGAAAAGCTGCGTAAAAAAGTGGACCAGCCGCCCGTTGATGCGCCGCTGCCCCCCGCCATCAATGACGCGCACTATACGTCTTGCCCCAACTGCGGCAACCCGGTGCTGCTCAGCCTGCTGCAATGCCCCACCTGCTACTTCGTGATGCCCACCGCCGGCCCGCCCCACCCGGCGCCCGGCGCTGCTGTCGAGCCGGGCACCGAGGGTTCGGCCGCGACAGTGGTGGAGTTCGGCCCGCGCACAACGCTCGTGCTGACCGCCCGTGACGGCCGCCGCCTCTTCAGCCGCCCGCAAGACAGCCGCCGCGAAACGATTGTCGGTCGCACCGATGGCAAAACCTTCACCGCCGATCTCGACCTCAGCCCGTTGGGCGCGGCGACGCTCGGCGTGTCACGCGCACACGCGGCGCTGGCCTTCGATACCTCCCGCAGCATCATGACCCTCACCGACATGAACTCGATGAACGGGACGTACCTCAACGGCCTGCGTATCACACCGCAGGACATTCACGATCTGCAATCCGGCGATCAGATTCGCTTTGGCCGCCTGGTGGTGCGCGTCAGCTTCGAAAACCGTTAGGCCGCTCCCCGTGCTTGGGCTGTTGCAGAGTCAACGGCGACGGAGGTACTCAACAACGGGCTTATGACGTTTAAGAAAAATGAGGAGGAAGTGGTAGGGGCGCAGCGAGATTCGCCCACCGCAAATGTAGAGTATTTACGTTTACTTATTCAGCCCATTGGCGCCTCACGCCAGGGTCTGAAGCCCTTTGTT
>JAEURB010000348.1 GCA_016788435.1 Anaerolineae bacterium
CCAAGGGTATCCTCGTCATCCCGACGGCGGATGGGACCATCATGATTGGGCCGACCGCGCATCCCGTGGGTGCCGGCGAAGACCTGTCCACCAGCGCGTCTGGCGCGTCGGAGATCTTTGCCGGGGCGAAGCGGCTGGTGCCAGAAGTGAGCGAGCGTGACGTGATCGCCGAATTTGCGGGTCTGCGCGCGGTGGCGGACTGTGAGGACTTCATTATCGGGCGAACCGGCGCGCCAGGCTTTCTCAACGCGGCGGGTATTCAGTCGCCCGGTCTCACGGCCGCGCCGGCTATTGCGGAGCGGATTGCGCGAACGTTGGCAGACGAGGGGTTGTCGCTCGTGCCGAACACAGCATTCGTCTCGACGCGGCCCGAACCGCTGCGCTGGTCCACACGCTCGCTGACCGAAAGGATACGCGCGGCAGAGGCAGATCCGCGCTGTTCGAATATCGTCTGCCGTTGTGAGCTGGTAAGCGAGCGCGAGGTGCTCGACGCAATCGCCGGCGGTGGCCACACGCTCGATGGTATTAAGCTGCGGACGCGGGCGGGGATGGGGCGTTGCCAGGGCGGATTCTGCGGCTGGCGTTGCCTGCAACTACTGGCGCGCGAAACCGGGCTGCCGCTGACTGCGCTGACCAAGCACGGAGGCGACTCTTGGATCGTTTGCGAACGCCGCGGCGATGCCGGGGAGGGAAGCGCATGATCACGGCGAAAACGGCGCAGCTTGCCGGGCGGTACGATGTGGCCGTGATCGGGGCGGGTCCGGCTGGAATCGCGGCGGCGGTCGCGGCGCAGGCGGCCGGGTGCGGGCGGATTCTGCTGGTAGACCGCGAACCGGAAGCGGGCGGTATCTTGAATCAGTGCATCCATAGCGGCTTTGGCCTGCATCAGTTCGGTGAGGAGCTGACCGGCCCGGAGTATGTCAGCCATTCCCTGGCGCAGGTTGATACGCGCTGTGTAGATGTCGTGACTGGCACGTTTGTAGCAGACATTGCGCCCGACCGGGCGCTGACCTTGATGGGCGGCGAAACTGGCGTCCGCCAGGTTCAAAGCGGGGTAGTTGTGCTGGCGATGGGTGCACGTGAGCGCACGCGGGGCGCGATTCAAATACCGGGCGGCCGGCCAGCCGGTGTCATGACGGCGGGGCTGGCGCAGCGCTTCGTGAATATGCTCGGTGTGCTGCCCGGCCGGCGCGTGGTGATCCTCGGTTCCGGCGATATTGGCCTGATCATGGCGCGGCGGCTGACGCTCGAAGGTGTTGAAGTGGTAGGCGTCTTTGAAATCATGCCCTACGCCAACGGTCTTGGCCGGAATATCGTCCAGTGCCTGCACGACTTCGATATCCCGCTTCATCTCTCAACCACGGTAGTCGAGATACATGGGAATGACCGCGTGGAGGCCGTGACGGTCGCGCCGGTAGACGAGGCGCTGCGCCCCATTCTCAGCCATGCCAGGCGCATTCCCTGCGACGCGCTGCTGCTTTCGATTGGTCTGGTGCCGGAAAACGAGCTATCCCACCAGCTTCGCCTGCGCATGGATCCGCTGACCGGCGGCCCAGTGGTGAGCAGCACGCTCGAAACGTCTATGAACGGCGTGTATGCTGCCGGCAACGTGCTTCATATCAATGATTTGGTGGACTGGGTGAGCGAAGAGGCGGCTCGCGCGGGCCGTTACGCCGCGGACGCGCTGCAGGGGCGGCATCCACCGGCCGACAACGTACGGCTGGTGCCCGGCGACAATGTGGCGTCGGTCGTGCCGCAATCCGTTGCGGCTGGTCGCGAGCATACCGTCTTTCTGCGCGCCCGCCATACCTTCGAGCAGAGCGCCATCCGCTTCGGAGAAATCTACACGAAGAAGGTGCGCTACGTGTGTCCGGCTGAGACCATCGCCATCACACTCAAACCAGCATTCCTCGACCGGTTCCCCGGCGGCGCGTTGCGAATCGACATTTACCCGAGGGCAGGCGAAGCGGAATGAGCCTCATCCCTCGCTTCCCATACGGGGACGGGCAGGCGGTGAGGTCAGGAGGAAGTACCAATGACCACCGTCACGCATTATCTGTGCATCGGTTGTCCGCTCGGCTGCCGGTTGGAAGTCGAGAGCGAACAGGAGCAGATCGTCGCTATTCGCGGTTTCTCGTGCAAGCTCGGTAAGGAATACGCCGCGCGCGAGCATACCGACCCCCGGCGTATGGTGGCGACGACGGTTGCCATAGAGGGCGGGTTATGGGCCCGGTTGCCGGTCAAGACGGCGGGGACAGTGCCGAAGGACCGCGTGCGCGCAGTCTGTGACGCCCTGCATCGGATCCACCTAAATGCACCGGTGGCGATGGGCGATGTGGTGGCCCGGGATATACTTGGCACCGGCGTGGACGTCGTGGCCACGCGGACAATGCCGCTTATAGAGAGACCCCCATGAACCTGCTGACGATTCCGATTGAGAAACCGGCCGATATGAACTTCATCCTCGGCCAATCCCACTTCATTAAGACGGTCGAGGATTTGCACGAGGCGATGGTCACCACCGTGCCCGGCATCAAGTTCGGGCTGGCGTTCTGCGAGGCCAGCGGCCCGGCGCTGGTGCGCGCCAGCGGTACCGACCCCGAGCTGGTCGAGCTGGCTAAACGGAATGCGCTGGCGCTCTCGGCCGGGCACGCCTTTATCATCTTCCTCGGCAACGCCTTCCCGATCAACGTCCTCAATGTAGTCAAAATGACGCCGGAGGTTTGCCGCGTCTTCTGCGCCACCGCCAACCCGGTGCAGGTGATTCTTGCCGAAACAGAGCAGGGGCGCGGTATCCTCGGCGTGGTGGACGGCGTGCTGACCAAAGGCATTGAATCGGACGAGGATATCGCCAAACGCAAGGGCTTCCTGCGCCTGATCGGCTACAAGGCGGATTAGAACGGCGGCGCGGCGAGAAACCGGGCAATGCAGTTTCCCGAAGGAGGTGAGCGATGGCGGCGCGCACGGTGCGGCTGGCTACGCTGAATGATGTGGATGCCCTCAAGGCGCTGATCGCGGTCTCGGCGCGCGGGCTGAACCCCGCCGATTACACGCTGGCGCAGGTCGAGAGTATGTTGCGTTCTGTCTACGGGGTGGATACCCAGCTCCTGCTT
>JAEURB010000365.1 GCA_016788435.1 Anaerolineae bacterium
ATTCAGGGCGGTGAACAGGATGACCGCCAAATCGCGGAAGCGGTAGAAGATCAGGCCGCCAACAATCGCCCCGGCAAGCCCCAGCCAGATGCCGTTACCACCCAGCGCCACGCCGAGGCCCAGGCCGATACCTGCGCCAAAAATAATACCAGCCAAGCCGACGACAACGCTCCAGGCAACCATCGCCAGCGCGCCCAGCGCAATCGCCAGACCGATGCTGATGACCAGCGCCAGCAGCCATTGTTCCGGCGGAATCAGGCTGTAGCCGACCACAAAGCCGATCATGAAGCCGAAGATGGGCAGCAGCAGCCGGAACAGCGGATAGCCATAGACCAGCAGCGTAATGCCGAAGGCCGCGAACAGCAGTACCCCGAGAAGACCCATGTTGCCCCCTTGTCGAGCGATGCGCGCCTGAATCCGTCAATCACAAAGTATAGCCCGTTCCTGGCTCGGCCACCCATGCGGAAATCGGGGGATTTGGGGTTGTTTCTAGCCCGGCAGTTCCAGCCCGAAGCTGTCCTCCATGAACAGGTCCTGGCTGTGGATGACCGGCTCACCGTCAGCCGCTTGCAGGCGGGTGTAACGGCCATCCGGCCCCAGTTCCCAGCCGTTGTAGTTATCGGCCATCGCCGTCTCGAAAATACGCAGCGTCTGCTGTTGCAGGCGGGAGTCCATGACGGGGAACACGACTTCGACACGGTTGTACAGGTTGCGGCGCATGATGTCGGCGCTGCCTAAATACAGCCGTTCTTTGGGGGGCGCGTTGTGGAAGTAGTAGATGCGGCTGTGTTCGAGATAGCGCCCGACGATACTGTGCACGCGGATGTTCTCGCTCAGGCCGGGGACGCCTGGAAGCAGGCAGCACAGACCGCGCACGATCAAGTCCACCTTTACGCCGGCCTGCGAGGCCTCGTAGAGCTTGCGAATGACCAGGTCTTCTTCAAGCTGGTTCATTTTGAAGGCCAGGCGGGCGGGTTTACCGGCGCGCGCGGCGGCAATCTCCACGTCCATCAGGCGCAGCAGGCCGGCCAGCAGAAATTCCGGCGCGACAAGCAACCGGCGGTAGTTCGTACCGGGCGCGTAGCCGGTCAGCCGGTTGAACAGGCGCGAGGCGTCGTTGCCAAGCTCGCGGTTGGCGGTAAACAGGCCAATATCGGTGTACAGGCGGGCCGTGCCGCTGTTGTAATTGCCGGTTCCCAGATGCACGTAACGCTTGAGCGTTTCCTCCTCACGGCGAACGACCAGCGCGATTTTGGCGTGCGTTTTGACCGGCAGTTCTTCCACGCCGTAGGTGACATGTACGCCCGCGTCTTCCATGGCGCGCGCCCATTCGAGATTGTTCTCCTCATCGAAGCGCGCCTTCAGTTCCACCAGCACCGAAACCTGCTTGTCGTTCTCGCGGGCTTCCATCAGCGCCTGGACGATGGGCGAGTTGCGGCCCACGCGGTAGAGCGTCGTCTTGATCGCCAGCACGGCCGGGTCGCGGGCGGCGGTCTTGAAGAAGGCTTCGACCGGCGCGAACGAGTCGTAGGGGTGGTGCACGAGGATATCGCGGCGCGAAATCGCGTCGAAGATGTTTTCATCGGGGTCTACCGTGTGGCGCGGCACATACAGCGGATACTTGAGATCCGGCCGATCCACGCTGGTCAACTGCATCAGGCTGGCCGCACCGAGCGCGCCATTGATCGAGTAGACGGCTTCCGATTCCAAACCAAGCTGGCCGGCCAGCATCTTCACGATATGCTCCGGTGCGCCTTGCGGCACGGTCAGGCGGACGACGGTGCCGAAGCGCCGTTCCTTGACGCTCTCGGCGATCAACTCGCTGATGTCGCTGCCGCGGTCTTCCTGCTCATGCTCGTAGTCAATATCGGCGTCGCGGGTGATGCGAAACGGCGTATGCGTGACCACCTTCATGCCGGGAAAAAGCAGGTCGAGATTATGGGCGATCAGATCCTCGATGAAGACGAAGGTGTCGTGGGCGAGCTGCGGCGGATCACCGTAGGCATGCACGGCCCGCAGCAGTTCTTCGTCGTAATACGTCCGCAGCACTTCCGAAACGTTGATCAGGCGCGGCAGCGTATCCGGGATTTTCACGCGCACAAACTGCGGTTCATCATCCGCGCCGCCATCCCGCTTGAGGACGACCGCCAAATTGAGGCTGAGGTTGGAGATGAACGGAAACGGCCGCGCATGATCCACCGCCAGCGGCGTCAGGATCGGGTAAATCTGATCCGAGAAGTAGCTACGCAGGGCCTCGCGATAGACCATGTGGAGCTGGTGCACATCGCCCAGCACCACGCCCTGCCCGGCCAGCTGGTTGAGCAGTTCGGCGAGCAGGCCACGCTGTTGAAGGATGAGACTGCTGATCCGCTGGTGAATCGCTTCCAGCAGGCCGGCCGGGGGGATGCCATCGGGACGGTTAGAGGGCAGGCCGATCAGCGCCTTCTGGCGAACGGCGCCCACGCGCACCATGAAGAACTCGTCGGAATTGCTGCTGACGATGGCGAGGAACTTGATGCGCTCCAGCAGGGGAATACGCTCATCGTTGGCCTGCGCCAGCACGCGCTCATTGAAGTCAATCCAGCTCAATTCCCGGTTCAGATAATTGTCAGCCGTCAGTTCAGGCAGCGCCGGGTCGCCTTTGATGGTGTGGATTTGTTCCTCGATCAACGGGGGGAAGTTGGACATGAGGATTGGCCCGCATTCGACTGGTATTCTGACTGGTGGGCAGGATGATAGACAATCGTAACACAGCGCGATAGCGCCTTTACGGAGAGTTAACCCGCCCGGGCGCTGTTCGTGACGAACAGGCGGGTGATTCGTCATTTTCTGCCGCCGCCCATCCGGCCGCTATACTCAATGCACGGGGAATCAAGGCGAGAGGGGCACCATGACGCAGGCCAACAGCCCGGAACTATTCACGCTGCTGTGCTGCGTGCCGCTGTGCGCGCTTCCGTTCGGGCTGGCGCTGGCGGCCATATGGTTCCTGCGCCGCCGTGGCGAAGCGGCTCTGCCGCTGCTGCAAATGCTGTTC
>JAEURB010000404.1 GCA_016788435.1 Anaerolineae bacterium
CGCCATCGAGAGCGAACTGACCGTACAGTTCACGACCGCGCCCTACGACCCGAGCGTGTCGCTGCAAACGCCCGGCGACATGGGCTTCTACAACGCCTATAACGAGCGCACCGAGCTGTTCGTGGCCCACCGCAACGTCGAGAGCATCCACTTTACGCTCGATGCTGTGCCAGAACGCGCGCTGGTGAGCGCCTTCGAGAGCGACCCGTACTACGGCAGCTATAACCTCGTTTCGGGCCTGGATACGGCCGATTTGGAACGGCTGCGAGCCTGGACTCTGCAATCGGAAGCGCCGCACAACGCGCTGCGCTACGACCTGCTCTCGCTGGGCAGCGCCGCGCCCGTCACCTGCACCGGCGCGCCGGCCACCCAACTGGCGGTGGGCGACGTGGCGGAGGTCATCAGCGACCCGGACCCGGTGCGCGCCCGTGAAACGCCGGTGGATGGCGAAATCGTCACCCTGCTTTACAAGGGCTACGCGCTGCCGGTCATTGGTGGGCCGCTGTGCGAAGGCGATGCACTGTGGTGGGAAGTGCAGCTTCGTGACGGCCAGACCGCGTGGGTGGCGGAAGGCATCGGCGATGAGTATTTCCTCGGGGTGCAGAGCAAGGGTGAGCAGACGCCGATCGTGTTTGAAGGCAGCGAGGCGCTCGCCCCCGGCATGTACCTGCTCGGCGTGTCGTCGCCCGACCTGACCGCCATGTATGGCTCGTCGCAGCATCTGCTGTTCGTCAGCACTGCTGTGCTGACCATGAAGACCGCGCCGGATGAGGTGGTGGTGTGGGCGACTGATGTCCAAACCGGCCAGCCGCTGGCGAACGCGCCGATTACGATTTACGACGCGAAATTCGGCGAGGTGGGCAGCGGCGTGACCGATGCCGATGGCCTGCTGCGCGTGAGCGTGCCGCGTGCCGAGGACTATCAGTCGCGGATGGCCGTGCTGGACGACGGCGGCCAGTTCGGCGTGAGCCTATCCTCCTGGTCGAACGGCATCGAACCGTACAACTTCGGCGCGCCGTTCAACCCGCAGCCCGCGCCCTACAACGCCTATCTGTACACTGACCGCCCGATCTACCGCCCGGAACAGCCGGTTTACTTCCGGGGCGTGCTGCGCGCGGTGGATGATGCGCAATACACCCCGTCGGGCGAGGAAACCGTTCAGATCGGCATCTACGAACAGAACACCGGCGAACTGCTGTACAGCGAAAAACTGCCGCTGACGCCGTTCGGCACGTTCAGCGGGGAGTACCAGATCGCCGCCGATGCGCCGCTCGGCTACTACCGGATTGCGGTGCAACTGCCGCACGAGGATGGTCTGACTCCCTACGGGGAAGCGGGTATCAGCTTCGGCGTGGCCGAATACCGCGCGCCGGAATTCCAGGTGACGGTGACGCCGCTGGCGGCTGAAGTCGCGCAGGGTGACACCATCACGGCGCTGGTCGAAGCCCGCTACTTCTTCGGCGGGGCGGTGAGCGGCGGCACGGTGGATTACAACGTCATCGCCACCCCCTACTCTTTCAACTATGACGGGCCGGGCTACTACAGTTTCGGCGACACCGACCTCGACGCCGGATCGAGCGAGTTCTACTATGTTGGCTCGGCCAACGTGACGAGCGGCAGCGTGACGCTCGATGAGGACGGCCGCGCCGCGATTGAGTTCCCGGCCGCGCTGGAAGATGTGACACAGAGCGTGACGTTCACCATCGAGGCGACGGTGAGCGACGAGAGCGGCCAGGCGGTTTCGGGGCGCGCCGATGTGATC
>JAEURB010000450.1 GCA_016788435.1 Anaerolineae bacterium
GCCATGGGTGTGCGCTCCTCCCAGGGCATAGGCCGCCTCCTTCTTCAGCTCCTATGCCCTTATTGTCTGGCGAAGTGTTACCCATGTCTCCGAACATTGTGTTACCTATGTGCCCGGTCAATACAAATAGGAGAGGGGGAGTACGGCCCGCGCTGCGGGTTTATTTCCCTCTCACTTGCCGCGCGTAGACACAGCGGTTCGGAGAGGAGCAAAGGGTGAGGGCCACGAGGGCAATTTGATGCAGTGGCCCTGCCATTTCCGGGCATTTGCGTTGAATTAGGGGTAAATTCGGTCAAGATTATTTGTCTCGGGCTGGGCTTGAGCCTGCTTGTTACTGGACATTTCGAATGACACCCACCACCCCGACACGCTCTCGCAAGCGCTTTCCGCTTCACATTGTCGTCTTCCTCGCGCCGGCCGTGATCATCTACACGCTGTTCATGGTCTATCCGCTGATCGGCTCGCTGGGACGCAGCCTGTATGCGCCGAGCGCCGAAAACCCGAGGGTGGATGAGTTCGTGGGCCTGAACAATTACCAGCGCCTGCTGACTGACCCGAACTACGCGCCGCGACTGGAAGGGGCCGTCAAAAACAACTTCCAGTTCTTCATCGTGCATATGCTGGTGCAGAACCCCATCGGCCTGCTGCTGGCGGCCCTGCTCACCTCCAGAATCACGCGCTACAAGGCATTCTTTCGCACGGCCATCTTTTTACCCACGATGCTGTCGTTCGTGCTGGTGGGCTTCATCTGGGGCAACATCATGCTCAGCCCCTTATGGGGTATCGTGGATGACCTGTTCAAAGCCGTCGGCCTCGAGTCGCTGATACGGCCGTGGCTGGGCGTGCCGGAGACCGCCCTCACCACTTTGTCGCTGGTCTCCGTCTGGCAGTTCATCGGCATTCCGATGCTGCTATTCAGCGCGGCGCTCATCAACATTCCAGAGGAACTGATCGAGGCGGCGCGAGTGGACGGCGCGACGGCGTGGGGCGTGTTCTGGCGCATCAAGTTCCCGCTCATCCTACCCACCGTCGGCATCGTTACGATCCTGACCTTCGTCGGCAACTTCAACGCCTTCGACCTGATCTACACGGTGCAGGGCGGGCTGGCCGGGCCGAGTTTCTCGACCGACATCATGGGCACGTTCTTCTATCGCACGTTCTTCGGCTTCCAGCTTCAGGCCGGTAATCCGGCCATCGGCGCGGCCATCGCCGGCGTTATGTTCCTGATCATCCTGGCCGGCGTGCTAATTTACCTGATCTTTGTACAGCGCCGCCTGTTGAGGACGGAGTAGCCGCGATGACCGCCACTACGCTTGAAAACGCACCGGCCGCCACCACCCCGCCGCGCCGCAGCCGACAGTTCAACGGCCTTGGTCAATCGCTGGTGGTGCATGGCGTGCTGCTGATCTACGTGGTGATCGCCGCCTTTCCGGTCATCCTCGTCATCATGAACTCGTTCAAGACGCGGCAGGCGATTTTCCGCAACCCGTATGCACTGCCGACGCCGGAAACGTTCAGCCTGGTGGGCTACGAAACCGTGCTGTTCCGCGCCAACTTCCCGCTCTATTTCGCCAACAGCCTGATCGTGACCGGCGCGACGCTGCTCGCTATCTTCTTCTTCGGCTCGATGGCATCGTGGGCGCTGTCGGAGTACAAGTTCAAGGGCAACGCGCTGCTCGGCCTGTACCTGGCGGTCGGCATCATGATCCCGATCCGGCTGGGC
>JAEURB010000477.1 GCA_016788435.1 Anaerolineae bacterium
GAACGCCGCCTGCCTGCCACCCCGCTTTTGAGAACGTGCCCGATGCGTGTCGCCCTCTTCACAGAAACCTTCCTGCCCAAAATTGACGGGATCGTCACGGTCGTTTGCCTGCTGCTCGCCCACTTGACCAAGCGCGGCATCGAGACCACCATCGTTGCGCCGAAGATGGGCTGCGAACGCTACAACGAAACGCCCGTCATCGGCGTGCCGGGCATGCGCTTTCCGCTCTATCCCGAGCTGCGCATCGGCCCGCCGCTGCCTGGCACCTACCGCCAGCTCAAGACGTTTCAGCCCGATATCACCCATTTCATCCATCCGATCCTGATCGGCGCGCCGGGGATGCTGATGGCCCGCCGCCTCGGCCTGCCGAAAGTCGCCTCGTTCCATCTCGATGTCGCGCGTATCGCCCATCACTACCGCATGGGCTTCGTCGAACCAGTGACCGACCTGGCGACGCGCATCGTCTTCAATGCGGCCGATGTTTCGCTGGCGCCGTCGAAGCTGATTCAGCGCGATATGGAGCGCATCGGCATTCGCAACGTGCGCCTGTGGCGGCGCGGCGTCAACGCCGAAAAGTTCAACCCGCGCTTCCGCAGCGCCGAAATGCGTGAGATGCTGTCGGACGGCCACCCCGAAGATACGCTGCTGATCTATGTCGGGCGGCTGGGCGCAGAAAAGCAAATTGGGCAAATCCGCGCTGTCCTCGAACAGGTTCCCGGCACGCGGCTGGCGATTGCCGGCAACGGCCCGGCCCGCAACGATCTCGAAAAGCAGCTCGCCGGCCTGCCCGTCAAATTCGCCGGCTATCTGACGGGCGACGCGCTGTCGGAAGCCTACGCCAGCGCCGATATCTTCGTCTTCCCGTCGGCCCTCGAAACATTCGGGCTGGTAGTGGTCGAGGCGATGGCCGCCGGGCTGCCGGTCGTCTCGTCACGGGTGGGCGGCGTGCGCGATACGGTGGAAGAAGGCGTGACCGGCTACACGTTCGAGGTGAACGACATCGCGGGCATGGTCGAGGGCGTGCGCCAGATCGCCGTCAGCCGCGAACGCATCGCCGAAATGGGCCAGGCAGCACGCGCCTTCGCCGTAACCCAGTCGTGGGACGCTATGATGGACGAGGTGGTTGACGTCTACCGCGAGCTGATTACAGCGCGGGCAGCCAAAAAGGAGAAGGCGTGATGGTGGACGATTGGCGCGACCCCGCACTGGCGCAACGCTGGACGGGCGACCCGGCGATGTTCAACCCGCTGCGAGCCGAAACGCTCGACGTGCTGCTGACGGCCATCGAAGCCGTTTTCGAACCCGGCAAGACGCTGCTGGATATGGGCAGCGGCTCCGGCCTGGTCGAAGCGTCGCTGTTCGAGCGCGTTCAGCACGCGCAGGTGGTCGGCGTGGATCGCTCCGAGCCGATGATGGCGCTGGCGAAAGAGAACCTGAAGCCTTTTCCGTTCCAATTCATACAGGTGCAGCACGACCTGCAGGATGCGGCTGCGCTGGCCGGGCCGAACAGCCCGCTTCCGCGCCTGACCTATCAGATCGCGTTTTCGGTGCAGGCGCTGCATCATCTCAGCCGCGAGGGGCATCTGGCCGTCTATCAGGCGCTGGCAAGCATCCTCGAACCCGGCGGCTGGTTCTTTAACCTCGACCGGATGGCCGTGCCGCCCCAGATGTTCGACGTGTATCGCCCGCTGTGGGCGCGCCTCGAACGGACGCATGGCTTCGGGCCGGACGAAGGCGGCGATTACGCGGCGCATCAGGCCATGCTGGCGCGGGCCGGTGACACCCCGCTGGCCGTTACTGACCATCTGGCACTGCTGGCCGAAGCTGGTTTCACGCCCACCATCCTGCACGCCTACGCTAACCGCGCCCTGATCGCGGCGAAGAAAAACTAGAAGGACGGGGATTCACCACAGAGGCATGGCGGACACAGAGGGGTAATCACTCAAACTCTTTGTACTCTCAGTGTTTCTGTGGTGACTTCCGGCCCTACCTGAACGCGAACGGCGGGCGGGGGACGGCTTCGGGGCGGTCGAAAGCGTAGAAGACCGTGTACGGGCCAATCGTTTCGGCCGAGCAGGTGACGCCTGCTTGCGCAAACAGGCCTATCAGTTCGGCGTCGAGGGCCGGGGTATTGGCCGTCACGAACACGGGCGGCGCGGCATCGGCGGCGGCGCGATAGGGCGGGTAGCGGTCGTAGAACGGCGTCCAGTCGAGGTCGTCGCGCGGCGGCAGGGCGGCGCTGAAGGTCACAGCCTCACCACTGAGGAACGCCAGCCGGAAGGCCGCCCAATAGCTGGCATAGCCCGCCGTTATCCCCTGCGACTTGAGAAACGCAATCACATTCTCATCGGCATCGGCGGCGAGATGTTCGGCCACGTTGAACTGCGTGGTCAGCCCCACCGAAGCCCGCGCCGCTGCGATAACGCCCGCCGCATGGAAAACCAGGATGAGGGCGAGGGCGGCGAACCTCAGCCCTGGGGCGGCCCTCATCCCCCTGCCCCCTTCACTTTGGGGGAGAAGTGGCGAACCGGCCCGCTCTTCACTTCCCCTCTCCCTACGGAGAGGGGGCTGGGGGGTGAGGTAGGCCCCCAGCATCACCCCGAGCGGCAGGGTGAGGGGCAGAAAATAACGTCCGGTTGGGTCGTTGCTGAAGCGCGAGAGCAGGAAAACGGCCGCCAGCAGCGCGGTCATGCCGAGCATCAGCCCGCGCCCGCCCGGCAGCAGCGCAGCACGGCGGCGAATGAGCGCGATCAGTGCCAGCAGGTAGATGACCAGCACTACGCCGCCGAGGATGGGGAAGAACCACTCGGGCGACCACGGGAAGCGCAGGCCGAGCGCGGCGGGCAGCCCGAAGGCCAGCAAACCGAGCAGGCGCACGCCAAACGGCTGCGTACTTTCGGCGCTGGCGAACCCGGCATTGGGCGCGCCGGCCAGGAAACGCAGCGGGGCGAAGTCGTTTTGCAGCGCGAACAGCCACCACGGCCCGCTGCCCAAGGCGAAGGCCAGCAGCGCCACGGCAGGCCCGATCAGCAGGCGCGCACCCTCGGCACGGCCGCGCCACAAGCGCACGAGGAGCAGGATAGCCAGCGGCAGCAGATAGACCGCGATCAGCGCGTTTGTCCACCAGCCAAGCCCGGCCAGCAGCCCGATCAGCGCCCAGCGCCAGAGGCCCGCGCCGCCGCGCCGGATGGGGAAGCCGAGCAGCACGATCAGCGCGCCGAGCAGCAGCGTTTCGTTGTATCCCCCCAGCGTGGCGGTGGTATAGAGCGCGACCAGCACATTCGGCACGGCCAGCGTTAGCCCGGCGATGACGGCGACGTCCACCCGGCTGGACAGCACGAAGGCTGCGCCGTAGCTGGCCGCGACGACGCACAGAAAGAGCGCCGACTGGACGAGGCGGATGGTTTGCACGGTTTCGCCGAGCAGCGAGAAGCCGAACGCCACCAGCCACGGGTCGAGGCTGCCCATGTAAGCCTGCCCGTAGAAGAAGACCGGGCGTTCGCCGTGCAGGATGTGGCGGGCCATCAGCGCGACGACCGCCTCATCGGAGTGGAAGGAGACGGCCCCGCTGGCCAGCAGCAGCGCGCGGCCCAGCAGGGCGACGGCCAGCACGGCGGCCAGTCCCAGCCACAAGGCGCGGCGGCCGCTGAGGGCCGTCATGGCGCGCGCACTGACCGGGTGGCTTCGGCGAAGGCTGGTTCAACCGAGGCCCATTCCTCGATAGGGGCTATCGCCAGCACGAGAATGGTTTGGCCGTTCAGCCGCAACCCGCGCTCGGCCACGCGCAGATCGAGGTTTTCGCAAATTTCGGGAATCGGCGCGGGATATGGATAGGGCGCGATGATGATGGCCGTGCAGGGGCTTTGGCGATAAGCAATGGCAGGGGCGCGGCCAGCGGGCGCGGTTTCGACCGTCCAGCCGGGCAGATGGCGAACGGCGAACGACTCGGTCGTAGCCCAGACGTCACCAATAACGGCGGGCGGCCCGGCGGTGGGCGTCAGCACATCGGCCAGAATACGGACATCCGGGTAGCCGCCCGACGAGGTCAGCCCGCCGCCGCAGGCGGCCAGCGCCAGCAGCGCGCCACTGGCTAACAGCAGCCGGAACGGCCGTCTCACGGGCTGGCCGGGGCGCGGTTGGGCGCGGATGGATCGCCGGCCATCGTGCGCGTGGCGGGGTCACCACACCAGGCGAAGCCAGCGTATTCGGCCACCTGCCACGCATCACCTTCCGGCTCCATGCGGGCGTAGATACACACGCCGCTGAAGCCCTGCCCGTGCTGGTAGGTGGCGATCAAATCCACATCCCAGGCGTCGCCATCGGGCACGGCCCGGCGAAAGACCGCGCTGATCAGATCGCCCCAGTCTTCCGGCGTATAGGCACTTACACAGGCGCTGACGCTGGCGTTCGGGCAGTTAGCAGTAGCCCATGCCGCCAGTTCCGGCGACATGAACGCGTTGGCCGCCTCGTCATCGCCGCGCTCGGCCGCTTCGACAAAGGCGACCGCCGCCGCGAAGGCCGGGTTAAGCTGGCCCGGCGTCAGCGCGGCCGAGACCAGCACAACCAGCGCCACTCCACCCACCACGGCCAGCACAATCAGGGCGATCAGAACGGGACGGCTCATCAGCAAGGCGCTTTTCTGCGTGGACGAATAGTGCGGCCAGTATAGCGCAGGCGGCCGGGCAGCAGAACACCTTGAGAAGTGAGGTAAAGCGAGAAGACGTCTCTGCTGCTGGCACGTTTAACCTCACCCCCCGGCCCCCCCTGTCAGGGGTAGGTATTTAATGGAAGTGGATGGAAGACGAGAAATCGCGTACAGATTCCGAGTGCGAATCAGCAATCAGTGCGCGAGGATCTCATGTTCCATCCACCTCAATTGTCAAACTGGATACAGATCGTGTCAAC
>JAEURB010000487.1 GCA_016788435.1 Anaerolineae bacterium
TGCGCACCGGATGATGCGAGCTTTCGTTGGCCGCCGCACCGCCTTCTGATGAGCCAACCGACAGCGCGGCGCTGACTCCCGCAGTCAGCCCCGCCTGCGCCAGCGGCCACAGCGCCAGATTGAGCGCCGTCGCGTTGCAGCCCACGCCGCTGGCATAGTTCGCGCCGCGCAGTTCATCCCGCCGCAGCTCGGGCAGGCCGTAAACGAAACGCGGCAGCCACTCCGGGGCGGGGTGGTCTTCGCCGTACCAGCGGGCGTAACTGGCGGCGTCGTTCAGGCGGAAGTCGGCGGAAAGGTCAATCACGCGCGGTGCGAGTCCGGCGTAGCGTTCGATATCGCGGGCGGCGCTGCCGTGCGGCACGGCCAGAAACAGCGCGTCGCACGCTTCCAGCGCGTCCGGGTGAACGAATTGCAGGCGGCTGACGTTGCGCAGCGTCGGGTGGACGCTATGCACAAAGCGCCCGGCGTGTTCGCGGCTCGTCACCTGCGCGATTTCGACGTCCGGGTGGCCGTGCAGCAACCGCAGCAGTTCGCCGCCGGTATAGCCGCTGCCGCCCACAATCGAGGCGTGAATCACGCCGTCACCCGCGCCTGCACCAGCGCGTAGCGCACGACTTCGCCCGCGATGTCTACGCCGGTCGGCGCGCTGCTGTTCCGAAACTCCATCGTGTGGTTGATCTCGTTGATCAGCAGTTGGCCGTCTGGCCCCTCGAAGACATCGAGCGCCAGCACGCCGCCGCCCACCGCTGCCGCTGCCCGCTGGCACAGCGCGTCCAGTTCGGGCGTGACCGGGCAGTTGGTCGCCTGGCCGCCGCGCGCCGTGTTGGTGATCCAGTGCGGAGACGTCCGGTAAATCGCGCAGATCGTGTGCTCGCCCACGACGAAAGCGCGGATGTCCCGGCCGGGCTTTTCGACGTAGGCCTGCGCGTAGATCGTCTGGTGCGTGTAGCCGCCCAGCGTTTCGCGGTGTTCGAGTACCGCTTCGGCTGCGTCGCGGTCGTTGACGCGGGCGAGTAGGCGTCCCCACGAGCCAGTCACTGGCTTGAGCACGGCTGGATAGCCAAGATCGGCAACCGCGGCCAGCGCGCTTTCGCTGTCGAAGGCGGCGCGGGCCGGCGGCTGCGAAACGCCCGCCCGTGCCAGCGCGAGGGTCGTCAGCAGCTTGTCGGCGCAGGTGTGGGCCGTCTGGCTGCTGTTGATGGTCGGGATGCCCCACGCGTTGATGATGGCCAGCGTGTATAGCCCGCGTGATGTGCTGACGGCGCGTTCGAGGATCAGCGCGTAATCCGCCCAGGCCACGCCAGACGGCGCACGCTGTTCCGGCCCGGCCAGCAGGTCGAAGTTCAGTTCGCGGTCAAGCAGGATGTCCGGCTCGATGCCGGCCGCCCGAAAGGCCGCGATCAGCAGCTTTTCCTCCGGGCGGATGTGGGTGACGAGGATGCCGATACGCATGGCCCCTATTCGCCCCAGTCTTCTTCGACGGCCGGCGCGAGGTCTACAACCAGCGGGCTGAGGCTGAGAACCTCAAGCTCGACGCCGCAGTCGGCGCACGAGATGAGTTCGTTGGCCATCACATCGTGCGGCAGGTGGACATCGGCGGCGCATTCCGGGCATTCAACGAGCATCTGGTTAATCATGGTGGGTCACTCCTTCAGCAATTCAGGGCCAGAAAACGAAACCGCCGCCCGGTGTTCCGGACGGCGGCGTTGACACAAGTCAGGCGCAGCGCAATCTACCGGAACACACGGGTTCGGTTCGGCTTCTTGCTCTGCTTCTTCAGGCTGGCGATCAGGTATTGCGCGTTCATCTCGTTCTCCTCAGGGCAACAAAAAACCCGCCTTGCGGGCGGGTTCGGTGTCCGGTCTGTGCGACCCGGCAAGCGCGAACGTCCACCCGCTTACGCGGTGGTGGGCTTCGTCGCCTTCTTGCTCATGCGGGTCACGGTCATGCTGCAGGTTGCTCCTGAATGGATGAAAGCGTAACACGTTATTGAGGAGTATGACAACTGGGCGGAATATACGAAATGTGTTGTGCGAAATGGACAGGGTGGCGAGATGGCGAATGACCTTCACCGCAGAGGCGCTGACAACGCGGAGAGATCTAATCTACCGCTCTGTGTCCTCAGTGCCTCTGTGGTGATTCGTTTCCCGGTTCCAGCCGCCTCACCACCCCCTCCGCCGCGCCGATCAGCGCCGCCGCTTCACCGAGCGCCGAGGGCAGGGCTGGCACGCCGGCTGCCGCGCTGAGGGCCGGGGCGAACAGGTCGAAGGCCCGGGCGATGCCGCCGAGCAAGACGACCGCTTCGGGTTGGAAGTCCAGCGCGTAGTCAGCCAGAAAGACGCCGAGCTCCGCCCCCCACGCAGCGAACACGGCCGCTATACGGGTATCCCCGCTCGTTGCCCGCGCTGCGCCATCTGCCACGCTGCCCACGCTGGCGTCCGCTTCATGCAGGCGCTTGAGCAGGCCGCGCGTCGAGAAAAAGTCATCGGCGGTGGCATCGCGGTACGGCTCAGGAAACAGAAAGCCCCCGCTCTGCGCGGGCACGCCCGGCCCACTGGTTTGGCGCACGCCGTCTATCACGAATGACGAGCCGAGGCCGGTGCCGAGCGTCAGCCCGATGACGCGGCGGTAGGGCCGCCCTGCGCCGAAAACAGCCTCAGCGACAATCGCGGCCTCGGCGTCGTTGCGGAAAGTGATCCTCAGATCGGGCAGGCCGAGCTTCTCGCGCAGGGCCGCCCCAACGTCCATCCCATACAACGCTTGATACTTGTAGATGTGGTCAATCAGGCAAATGCCGCGCTCGTAGTCGAACGGGCTGGGAAAGCCGAAGCCGACTCCCATCACCGGGCGCTCACCCGCGTTCGCCATTTCCAGGCGGATGACGCTGGCCAGCGCCCCCAGCACGACCGGGGCGGCGGCTTCGGTTTGCACCGGCGTCGTGCTGGCCCGTATTTGTGTAATGGGGAACGGGTCGGGCGGATGGCGCAGCCATTCTGGGTCAATCAGCCCGCTCTTCACCGACGAACCGCCTACATCCAGCGCGATGATTACCGGGGACGCCATCCAACCATCCTGTCGTGAGCCGCGTACACGGGAGTATACAAAACGAAAAAGGCAAGACAAAAGTTGAAGATTGAAAGTTGAGAGTGACGCCTGATATGAAATCAGATCGGTTAAACATGCATAACCTGAGTGAGGAGTGGCCTTTGCCCGGCCGACGCTGAAGCCGTCGGGCTATAGCTTCGCCCCGTGAACGGGGCTTCTCAAGCCTGCTTCTGCAGGCGTAGCTATAGCCTGATGCCTTTAGGCTCAGGCGAAAACAGGCTGCATCTTCCCTCAACCAACGCACGCTCAATTCATATCAGGCATGACTTTCCACTTTCCACTTTCCACTTTCCACCTTCAACTCTCAACTTGTTCTTCCCATTCTGCGTCTGGCATGGCGCGCTGGCCCGCGCTATCGTTGCGCTTTCGCCACAGAACGACGGATGACCCTCAATGCAACGATTTTCGCTGAATGGCGCGTGGGTGCTGCATGGGCCTGAGCCGTATCATACGGTCGCGGCCAGCGTGCCCGGCTGCGTCCATCTCGACTTGATGGCGGCCGGGCTGCTCAAAGACCTCAACTACCGCGATCAGGAGAAAGACCAGTTCTTCATCGGCGAAACAGACTGGCGCTATCAGCGCGAGTTCGATCTGGCGCCGGAACTGCTCGCGCATGAACGGGTGCTGCTGCGCTGCGCCGGGCTGGATACGCTGGCGACCATTCGCATCAACGACATGATCGTGGGCTATGCCGACAATATGTTCCGGCAGTGGGAGTTCGACGTCCAGCCCTTCCTGCTGCCCGGCCGCAACTTCATCGAGGTCTTCTTTGCCGCGCCGATGCCATATCTGCGCCAGATGGAAGCGGAGAAGGGCGCGCTGTACGCCTGGGGTATCGGTGAACACCGGCTCAACTCAGGGGCGTGGCTGCGCAAGGAACCCTGCAATTACGGCTGGGACTGGGGCCCGGAGAGCGCCACCAGCGGCATCTGGCGCAGCATCGAACTGGTCGCCTTTGACTCGGCGCGGCTCGATCAGGTGCGCGTACTGCAAAATCACACGATGGCGGACAAGGTGGTGCTGACGGTCGAGGGATCGGTGGAACGGCTGCATGATGCCAGCCTGACCGCCGAAATCACCGTCGCGCTCGATGGTGAACGAGTGGCGTCAGCGGCCGTTCCCGTCGCCGAAGGTCCGTTCAGCGCCGAACTCGTCATCGTCTCGCCGCGCCTGTGGTGGACGAACGGCCTCGGCAGTCAGCCGCTCTACACCGTGCAGGTGCGTCTGAAGGCGGGCGATACGGCGCTGGATGAATGGGCGCGGCGCATCGGCCTTCGCACGCTGACGCTGGAGCGCCACGCCGACCAATGGGGTGAGTCCTTCCGCTTTGCCATCAACGGCGCGCCATTTTTCGCCAAAGGCGCGAACTGGATTCCGGCCGATCCGTTTTCGGCGCGGGTCGGCCGGGCGCAGTTCGAGCCACTCCTGCGCGCCGCGGCCGCTGCTCATATGAACATGCTGCGCGCCTGGGGCGGCGGTGTATACGAAGATGACGCCTTCTTCGACCTGTGCGATGAGTTGGGTATCGCCGTCTGGCAGGACTTTATCTTCGCTTGCGGCGGCTACCCGGCCACCGATGCCGGCTTTATGGACAATGTGCGCGCCGAGGCCCGTGACAACGTGCGCCGCTTGCGCCACCATGCCTCGCTGGCGCTCTGGTGCGGCAATAATGAACTGGAACAGGGGCTGGTGGCCGACAACTGGACGGCGACCACTATGGCGTGGGCGGACTATGACAAGCTGTTCAACCTTCTGCTGCCTGAAGTCGTGCGCGAAGAAGACCCGCAGCGCCCCTACTGGCCCGCCAGTCCGCACCGGCCCGTAGGCGACCGCTCCGTCTTCAACGACCCGGCCAGTGGCGACGCCCATCTGTGGGGTGTCTGGCACGGCAAGCTGCCAGTCGAAAGCTACCGCGAAACTGAACACCGCTTCATCAGCGAATTCGGCTTCCAGTCGTTCCCCGAGCCGCATGTGGTGGATGCCTTCACCGCGCCCGAAGACCGCAACCTCACCAGCTACATCATGGAGTACCACCAGCGCAGCGGCATCGGCAACGCCACCATCATGCACTACCTGCTGGCGTGGTTTCGCATGCCCACCTCTACCTGGGGCATGCTCTGGATGAGCCAGATCTTACAGGCCGAGATCATCAGGTACGCGGTCGAACACTGGCGGCGGCACGTGCCACGCACGATGGGCGCGCTCTACTGGCAGTTGAACGACATCTGGCCTGGCCCAAGCTGGTCATCGCTCGACTTTGAGGGCCACTGGAAGGCGCTGCACTACGCGGCGCGGCGCTTCTTCGGCCCGCTGCTCGTGAGCGGCGTGGAAGACAAAGCGCGCGGAACCGTCGAAGTGATCGTGACGAGCGACCGATTGGTGGCGATGGACGGCGAAGTGCGCTGGACAGTGACGACGACCGGTGGCAAGTTGCTGGCCGAGGGCGTCGAGTGCGTGACGATTGCGCCGAACGGCGTAACTCCCGCGCTGACGCTCGATTGCGCTGCCCATCTGGCCGAGGCGGGCGCGCGCCGCCTGCTGGTGTGGCTGGAACTGCGCGTCAACGGTGACGCCGTCTCGGATAATCTGGTGACGTTCGCGCCGCCCAAGCACCTCGACCTGCCCGGCCCGGTCATCCGGCTGGACATACGCCCGCGCCCGGATGGGGCATGGAATGTGACGCTCACCAGCGACAAGCCGGCGCTCTGGGTCTGGCTGGAACACGAGCAGGGGCCGATCCACGCCTCCGACAACTTCTTCCATCTCGCGCCCGGCGTCACCCGCCATCTGGTCGTCGAGGGCGCATCCGGCTACCTGCCCGATTTGCTGCGCGTGCACTCCTTAGTGGACGTGAGCGCCTAGGGTAGGGGCAAGGCATGCTTTGCCTCTACCCGAATCATGATTATTCCGCCCTCAGAACACCACTCCCGAAACCAGAATCACATTGGCATAGGGTGTGAACTCGCCGGTGCGCACGACCCCACTGGCAGTGGCTGTTCTCACCTTCAACTCCCCATGCGGAACAAGCTCCACCGGAATGTTGCCGAGCAGATGGCGCAGCGCGGCGTAAAGCTCCGGACTGCGGATGGGCATTTCCTGCGCGACGATGGCGTGCTGTACCTGTAATTCACCCAGCACCGCGCGCACGACATCGAGGAACGGTGGCTGCCGGCGCTCACCGCCAGGTCAATGCGCCGCGTGCTGGCAGGAGCTGGCAGCCCGGCGTCACCGATGGCCAGCGTGTCGAAGTGGCCCATTCCGGCGATGACTTCGGATAGCAGCTGGTTGAGCAGCCCGGTTTTCTTCATCGGCCCAGGCTTCCTGTCACGATTGCGCGGCGATCAGGGCTTCAACTTCGTCGCGGTGGCCCATGCTGGCGGCTGCGCCGGGCCGCGTGACCGAAACGGCGGCGGCGGCATTGGCGAAGCGAACGGCGGCATCAATCGGCTTGCCTTCAGCCAGCCCCACCGCCAGCGCGCCGTTGAAGGCATCCCCCGCGCCCACCGTATCCACTGCTTCGACGGAGAACGCTGGCACGACCGAACCCGCACCGAATTTGTCCTTCCAGCCCGCGCCCTGCTTACCGAGGGTGACGATCAGCGTGCCGACGCCGGCGGCATGGACTTTGCTCGTGGCACGGGCGCTGTCCGCTTCGCCCGTCACCAGCGCCAGTTCGTGCTCATTCGGGGTCAGTATGTCCACATATTGCAGCAGAGAAGCGTCGAGCGGCTGGGCCGGCGCAGGGTTGAGGATGGTGCGCACCCCGTTCCGCTTCGCTACCTGAAGGGCATGGGCGACTGTTTCCAGCGGGCTTTCGAGTTGGGTGAGCAGCACATCGGCATTGGCGATAGCCACTTCGGCATCGTCCACATGCGCCGGGCGCAGTTCGCCGTTCGCGCCAAGCGTGACCACGATCATGTTGTGGCCGTCCCGGTCTACAAAGATGGTCGCTACGCCGGTCGCTGCATCGGTGTCGCGGCTGATATAGCTGGTGTCAATGCCTTCGC
>JAEURB010000360.1 GCA_016788435.1 Anaerolineae bacterium
ATGGTCTGTAGTTCGGCTGGCACGACGCCGAGGCAGAACGTGCGCGTGATATCCGAGCCGTAGCCGCCCACCGTGCAGCCGAAGTCAATCAGCAGCGCCTCGCCTTCCTGCAGCACGCGATCGGTCGTCGTGCCGTGCGGATTGCTGGCATTCGGCCCGGATTGGATCAGCGTGCCAAATGCGATGCCATCGGCCCCACCTTCGACCTGCAAATCGTTCAAGCGGCGGGCGATCTGGCGCTCGGTCATGCCCGGCTTCACCTCGGTCATCAGTTGAGCCAGCGCCGCCTCGCTGATGGCAACGGCCCGGCGCTGGAGAGCATTTTCTTCGGGCGTCTTGATGGCGCGAACGGCGATCAGCGCGCGCTCGACCGGAATGAGCGTCAGGGTCGGGTCCAGCCCGGTGAAGGTCTGACCTTCGGTCACGCGCATGGTCATGCCGTCCACACCGAGGCGCTTGCCCACCAGCCCCAGGTCTTCGAGGGCGCGGGCAAAAGCCCCCTGATACCACTCCTCATCGTTCCAGGCGAAGGGAAAGGCCGCCAGATCAGGGCGTTCCTCCAGCTTGAGGATTTCAAGCTGCGGCACGATCACGCCGAACATATCAGGCGTGACAATGACGACCACCGGCCGCTCGGACAGGAAGAATTCGAGGCCGGTGAAGTACAGCATATTGGTGCCAGGCACCAGCGCGACCGCGTCCACGCCGGGGATGGCGCGCAGGGCAGCGATGCGATGGGCATAGTCAAGGGTCATGAGGGTCTCCAGGTGGTTGAACGAAACGGGTAAACAGGATTACAGGAGAAGAGGGCGGCTACAACGCCTCCCGCATGGGGCGGATTCCGATCAGGAAAGCGCGCGCCTTCGGGGGCTGCGTTACGGCAAAGACCACGGCTTCGGCCACATCCTCCGGGTCGAGATACTGCTCCAGCTTCGGGTCGCCTTCTGTGCGGCCCATGCCGAAAGCGAAATGGGTGGACGTGCCGCCGGGCGCGAGGTAACTGATCTTCACGTTGTACTCGCGGCATTCGGCGTCGAGCGCGCTGGCAAACCCGTGCTGCGCATGCTTGGTCGCGCTGTAAACCGCCTGATTGGGCGTGCCCTTGAGGCCGGATACCGAGCCGACGAATACGATATTCCCCTCACGGCGTTCCTTCATGCCCGGTAGCGCCAGCCGCGTGCAGAGAAAGGACGAGCGCATGTTGGTATCCATCATCCAGTCATAATCTTCCGGCGTAAGCATGTCCACCGGGCCGTATTTGCCCGCACCGGCATTGTTGATGAGGATGTCCACCCGGCCAAAGCGGGCGTTCGCCTGCTCGAACAGAGCATCCACATCGCTCGTCAGGCTCACATCACGGGCGACCGGCAAGGCCTCGCGGCCGAGCGCCCGAATCTCGCCTGCCAGCGTCTCCAGTTCGCCAGCCGTGCGCGCCGCCACGATGACATGCGCGCCCTCCTGCGCCAGTGCCAGCGCTGATGCCCGGCCAATCCCCCGGCTCGCACCCGTCACCAGCGCGACCTTGTCGCGGATCGAAGTTCGCATCTTCCCTGCTTCCTATGCGTCCGCCGCCGCAGGCACACTCCGCCGGTTCCGAACCAGGATATAAATGCTGATGAGCAGCACCCAAGCCGGGAAAGCCAGCGAAACCGTGAAGTTCTGGCTGAAGACGATGATTAATGTGATGGCCACAAATAACGTAAGCAGCGCCAGCCAGCGCGGCATCAGGCCCGTGCGATACCAGATAGTGCCTAGTGACAGCATGAAGACACCGGCCATGCGAACGGCGTAATTGTGGCTGATCTGGTACATCACCAGCCGGCCAAAGGTCAGTGCCTCCTGAGCAGCGGGCGAGATAGTTCCGCGCAGTTCGACGCCGAGAATGCCCCCGGCCAGCGCCGCTGAGATGAAGGTCATGGCCAGAAACAACAGCCCGCTGCCAAAGAAGACCGTCGAGAAAAACTGGTCCTCGAATTCTCCAAGTAAGTCGCGCACTACACCAATGAACCAGAGGAAGGCAATCCCTGCAAAGGGGATGAGCGCCAGCGCCAGAAGAACCATATCGCGCTTCGCCGCCAGGTCACCGCTGGCTGATTCGGCAATGCCCTCGGGAAAAGCCATGCCGATGACGAGCATGCATACCCCAAACAGCAACGAAAAGAGTATGCCAGCCAGCGCCGCGGAACGCGGGGTGCGAAGCCTGCGCTCGGCGCGTTCAATCCGTTCGATACGTGGGTTGGGTGGCCCCGCCGTCATGATCTGACCCTCACCGAATGCCGATCTCCGAGTGTAGCGAACAGCCGGTGAGCGCGCCAAGCCGCGCACAGGCAAAAAGACAGGCGCGCCCTATCGTGAGGAACGCGCCTGCCGGTTGTGCTGTGGATGGGGTGTCGAAGGCGCTGGCGCTAGTCGGCCGCGGCCTCGGTCGCCGGAATGGCCTCGACGTCGAGTGCGATTTCGATGTCCTTGCTGACCAGGAAGCCACCGGCTTCGAGCGCGACGTTCCAGGACAGGCCCCAGTCCTCGCGGTTGATCTTGGTCGTGCCGCTGAAGGCCACACGGTCGTTACCCCACGGGTCCTTGACCTCGCCGAGGAAGTCCGCGTCAATGACGACCGGGCGGGTCGTGCCGTTGATGGTCAGGTCGCCATAGATCTTGCCGGTCTTG
>JAEURB010000104.1 GCA_016788435.1 Anaerolineae bacterium
GTCCCAATTTCCCTGAAAACGAGCGTAATCGACGCTCCCCAAAACGCGGACGCAAGCGCCAGTTCCACCCAGCCATCTATCGCTTACGCTTCGAATCTGAGCGCACCTTCGCCTGGATCGACAGCTTTCGCAGCGTCCTCATCCGCTTTGACCGTCAAGCCGCCCATTTCCTCGGCAAGCATTTCGTGATCTGCACCCTCATCAATCTTCGCTCACTTCTCGCGCCATAAGTTTCAATGGGTTCACTTGTTGATCTCTGCCTATCAGGCCGGAATCGGCCTTCTCAATTTCCCCTTCCCCCGTTCACACTTTCGCAACAATTTCGCGCTATCCTCGTTTCGGAAAGCGAGGCGCGCATGGCCGATACCATCCTCATCGTGGATGACGAGCAGCACATCATTGATCTGGCCCGGATGTATCTCGAGCTGGAGGGCTTCTCGATTGCCAGCAGCACCGATGGCGCGGAAGCCCTCAAGCGCATTCTGGGCGAACATCCGGCGCTGGTCGTGCTGGACCTGATGCTACCGGGCCTCGACGGCTGGGAGGTGTGCCGCCGCGTGCGCGCCGAGTCTGACGTGCCGATCATCATGCTCACTGCCCGCAGCGACGACATTGACCGCATCGTCGGCCTCGAACTGGGCGCGGACGACTACCTGACCAAGCCGTTCAACCCGCGCGAACTGGTCGCCCGCGTCAAGGCCATCCTGCGCCGCTCGGCCCGGCGCGACAAAGCGCCCGCCGGCAGCATGCTCAAGCTCGGCAACCTGATCATCTACCCGGAACGCCGTCAGGTGGCCGTGGAAGGCGAGACAGTGGAACTGCGCGTCAAGGAGTTCGACCTGCTGCAAACGCTGGCCGAAAACCGGGGCGTCGTCTTCACCCGCGAACGGCTGCTCAACGTGGTGTGGGGCTATGACTTCGCCGGCGAAACGCGCACTGTGGACGTGCATGTCGCCCACCTGCGGCACAAGCTGCGCGCGATGACCCCGGTCATCGAAACGGTGTGGGGTGTGGGATACCGGCTGGACGTATGACTGCTCAGAAAGCGCCGAAGCGCCGCCTGTTCGGCAGGCTGCGCGCCCGTTTGTTCGTCTCGTACGCCGCGCTGCTGCTGGTGACGATCAGCGTGGTGCTGACGGCCGTCATCCTGCTGATCAGCACACGCCCCTCGCCGCCCGACCAAACCTACCGCCGCCTCGCCCCGGTCGTCCTCAGCGTGGATTACCGGGGCCTGCTGCTGGGGGCCAGCACCGGTGCGCTTTCCCTGCGCGAGGCGCTGCAGCAGTTGGCCGATGGCCTGCGGCAAGTGGCCACCGAGCGCGGCGTGCGTATTCTGCTCGTTCAGGCGCAGGAAATGCTGGTGCTGTTCGACAGCGACGGGACGATCCCGGCCGGAACGGCATTTCCCGGCACGCTCGAACCGTACACCATGCCATCCGGTCTGCTGCGGGGCAGGCTGGCCGAGCAATTGAACGCCGTGGCGGGGACGGCCGAACTCGAAGGGGAAGAATGGCGCTATGTGGGCGTCAGCCCGTTCGCGCTGGGCGGCGAGAACGTCTACACCGTCTTCGCCGACCAGGCCGAAACGCAGTCGTTCCGTCAAAGTCTGAATGACTATTGGCCCGAGCTTGGGCCGGTGCTGATGCAGGCGACCTGCGCCGGATTGCTGGCGGCGCTCGTGCTGTCGGCACTGATCAGCCGCAGTATCGCTCGCCCGCTGCAGGATGTGGCGCAAGCAGCGACGGCCGTCGCTGATGGGCGCGGCGAGGAACGCGCGCCGGTCTCCGGGCCAACCGAAGTGCGCGCTGTGGCCGAAGCCTTCAACCAGATGTCGGACAAGGTACAGGCCGAGCAGCGCGCCCAGCAGGATTTCCTCGCCAACGTCACGCACGACCTGAAAACGCCGCTGACCTCGATTCAGGGTTACTCGCAGGCGATTGTGGATGGCGCGGCCGGCGACCCCGTTAAGGCGGCGGGCATCATCTACGACGAGGCGTCTCGGTTGAACCGGCTGGTCGTCGAACTCACCGACCTGGCGCGCTTGCAGTCCGGCCGCTTCTCGATGCACCTGCAGCCGATCAACCTGTCGCAGTTGACGGACGCCATCGGCCAGCGGCTGGCAATCGTCGCCCGCGAGAAAGGTGTTCAGTTCGAGGTGTTCACGCCGCCCGTCCCCACCGTGCAGGCCGACGGTGACCGATTGACGCAGGTACTGACCAACCTGATCGGCAACGCGCTCAAGTACACGCCGAAAGGCGGTTCGGTGAAGGTGAATACCAGCGCGCAGCAGAACGGCGTCGTCCTCACGGTGGCCGATAGCGGCGCGGGCATCCCGGCCGAAGAACTGTCGCGCATTTTCGAGCGCTTCTATCAGGTGGACAAGGCGCGCGGCCCCCGGCGCGGCAGTGGTTTAGGCTTGGCTATCGTCGCCGAAATCGTTCACACGCACGGCGGCACGATTCGCGCCAGCAGCGGCGGCAACGGCCAGGGCGCGACGTTCACGCTGTGGCTGCCCGTGAACCCACCAGCCGGGGCTGCGAAGAAGCGATGAGCGCCGATGACATTCGATGACGTGCGTGAAATTGCGTTCGCATTCCCCGGCGTGAGCGAGGCGCTGGTGTTTGGTGGGCCAACACTGCGAGCCGGCAAGCGTTTCCTGTGCTGCATCGCCAAAATTGATCCGAATACGTTGTGCCTGAAAGTGCCAGATCAGCGCGAACGGGAATTTCTGCTTAACACGCAGCCGGACGTGTACTACATGCAGGATCACTACGCCAACTTCGAGTGCGTGCTGATCCGGATGCCGGTGGCCGATTCAGTCGAAGTGCGCCGGTTGATCGAAGAGGCGTGGCGCGCCTACGCGCCGAAGCGACTTGTCAAGGCATATGACGAGGGGCGGAAATAGGTCTCGCGTACTCTGGTCGTTTTTTCAACTTTCAACATTCAACCCCTCCACCGTATACTCTCCCTATTCACTCCGCACCCCTGTGAGCTTTGCGATGTCTGACTGGACTCCGATTGTCGGCCTGGAAATCCACGCCGAACTGCTGACGCAAACCAAGATGTTCTCCGCCTGTCCGGTGGTGGACAGCGTCACCGCGCCGCCCAACACCGCCGTAGACCCGGTATCGCTGGGCCTGCCCGGCACGCTGCCGGTCATCAACAAGAAGGCGCTGGACATGGCGATGATGGTCGGGCTGGCGCTCGGCTGCGAAATCCCGCCCGTCAACCAGTTCGCCCGCAAGAGCTACTTCTACCCGGATTTGCCCAAGGGCTACCAGATCAGCCAGTACGACCGGCCGCTGGCGATCAACGGGCTGGTCGAGATTGACGGGCCGGGCGGCGTCGAACGCATTCGCATCCGCCGCGCCCACATCGAGGAAGACACCGGCAAGTCCACGCATACCAGCATGGGCAGCCTGATTGACTACAACCGCGCCGGTGTGCCGCTGCTCGAAATTGTCACCGAGCCGGATATCCACAGCGCCGAAGCCGCCGAAGCCTTCGCCCGCAAGCTGCGCGCCATTTTGCAGTATCTGGGCGTCAACGATGGCGATATGTCGAAGGGCGTCATGCGTATCGAGCCGAATATCAGCGTGCAGCACAGGGACGACACGGACTACCGAACGCGCACCGAGGTCAAGAACCTCAACAGCATCCGCAGCCTATACCGCAGCATCGAGTACGAGGTCGCGCGCCAGATCAAAGCGTGGCAGAGCGGCGAAGGCGTGCGCCAGGCGACGATGGGCTGGGATGAAGCCAAACAGCGCACCGTGGTCCAGCGTTACAAGGAGAGCGCGGAGGAGTACCGCTACTTCCCCGAACCCGACCTGCCCGTCGTCGAGGTGAGCCGCGAATGGGTGGCCGCCATTGCCGCCACGCTGCCCGAACTGCCTGATGCCCGCCGCGAACGCTTCGAGAGCGAGTTTGGCCTCAATCACGTGGATGCCGCCATTCTCACCGCCGACCGCGCCGCTGCCGATTATTACGAGGGCGCGGTGCAGGCCGGGGCCAATCCGAAGTCGGCCGCTAACTGGATGACTGGCGCGCTGTTCAGCCTGCTCAACGCGCAGAACGTAGACCGCGCTGACCTGGGCGGCTTCTCCGTTTCGGCGGCGCAATTTGGCGCGCTGGTCAAGCGGGTTGATGACGGCGCGATCAACAAGGCGACCGGGGTGACGGTGCTGGGCGAGATGGCCGAAACCGGGCAGGACGCCGACGCCATCATTGCGGCGAAGGGCCTGGCGCAGATATCCGATACTGGCAAGGTCGAGACGGCTATCGCGCAGGTGCTGGCCGATAACGAGGCATGGGTGCAGGACTATCTGGGC
>JAEURB010000112.1 GCA_016788435.1 Anaerolineae bacterium
ATCAAGGGGTGAGGGGTGGCAATCCGGCATCGCCTCGTGCCTGAACCATCAAATACCCACCCCTGCCAGGGGGCCGGGGATGAGGGGCTGATTTGCGGCATGCCCCCTCAGGATGTCGGCAATGCACAGGATTGAGGGTGAGGGCCGCACGAGAGCAGATCGATCACTTTGCCGGCACGCCCTCGCCCCGAAGTCCACTCGTCAGGGCCGCTGCCAGCGTCGTGCATGAGGGGAAGCGGTCTGATGGCTGTTTGGCCAGCGCGCGCAGCAATACCTCCTCAGCGGCGGGCGGCAGTTCCGGCCGCAGAGCGCGGGGTAGCGGCGGCGGCTCGTGCATGTGCTTGAGCGAGATTTCGAGCGGCCCCGGCCCATCGAACGGCTGCTGCCCGGTGAGCATTTCGTACAGCACGACCCCCAGCGCATACTGATCCGAGGCGGGAACGGCATCAGCGGATGAGACGGCCTGCTCAGGCGCGACATAGTGCGGCGAGCCAAAGATTTCGCCGTACGTACCCACTGCCTGAAGCAGCGCCAGCCCAAAATCCACCACAATGGCGCTCCCGTCGGGGGCGATCATGATATTGCCGGGTTTGATGTCGCGGTGAATCACGCCATGCGCGTGTGCGTAGTCAAGCGCGCCGCCGATCTCCGAGGCCAGCCGCGCGACTTCACCCCACTCAATGAACGCGCCGTCCTCATGATATGAGCGAATGACCGCGCCGAGGTCGTAACCCTCGACGTAGCGCATCGCCATGTACAGCAGCCCGCCCGCCTCGCCGAAGCGATAGAGCGTAATCAGATGTGGGTGAACCAACCCGGCGATGGCCCGCGCCTCGCGTTCAAAGCGCGTGATATAGGCATCGTCGGCCTGGAACGGCGCGGCAATGACCTTGATGGCGGTTGCGCGGCCCAAGCGCAGGTCGGTGGCTCGGTAGACGGAAGCCATTCCGCCCCGGCCGAGCAGCTCATCGAGCCGGTATTCGTCCAACTGCCGGCCGAGCAGCGGGTCGTAGTTCATGGGGCGCGCACCTCGCAGGCGCGGGCTTCGACCGCGCATCGCCCGATTTCCTCGCCGCGCCACAGCACGCGGAATTGGGTGATGCCGCCCTGCGCCAGCCAGAAGACCATTTCGTTGCTGCGCTGCGGCGTCATGCGTGCGTTGTAGTCGCGGCATTGCGCGGGGAACAGCGGCGGTGACTGCGTGATCTCAATGGCCGCGCAGTCGCCCGGCTCCACGACGTTGTAGAAGGCCGTCCAGCGGTAGCCGTCGAAATAGTAAGGCAGCGGATTGCCCGCGCCGTCGAGCGCCTCGAAGTCCACATCGTTCAGACGCATGGACTCGCCGGTGGGGTTATGCCAGTAGAAGCTGTGGTCATCCCAGATTAGCGACAGCGGGCGGCCAGACGGATATGGCATTGTCTGAACAGCCGGTGGCGCAGTGGGCACTGGAGCCAACGGCGTGAGTTGAATGGCGGCTGGTGTGGCCGGTGGCGGTTCAGGTGTCGCCTGCTCCGGCGTGTTGCTCGGCGGAAAGTCCGTCAGCGTCGGTGGAACGAGTGTCGCGCTGGGTTCATTGGTGGCGGTTGCAGCGGGCGGCTGGGGCGTGGCGCTGGCTGGTGCGAGCGAGGCCGCAGGCGTCGCCAGTACGATCAGTGGCCCAAGCGTGCGCGTCGGCGAATCGGAAGTGGGAGTGCCCGTGGACGGCGGAGAGGTTGGGCTGCTGACTGAGACCAGTTCGACAGCCTCGGACACACCGCCGCGCGCCAGCACGACCACCGCTGCGGCGATAATGACCAGAATCAGGAGGGCCATGGCCCATACCCGGCGCCGGTCTGCAGGCGTTCCTGCCGGGCGTGTCGGCGGCGGGCTGACCGCACCCTGTCCGTCCGGCGTATCCGCGCCGCGCTCGGTCGTCGGAATACGCACCTCGTCCTGGCGCTCAGCGGTGCGCTGTGCCTGGCTGTAGAAGGCGACTCGTTCCGCGACCGAGCGCGACGACAGCAGCCGGCCGGATGACTCACCCTCATCGAAGTCAAGGAGGTCAAGCGTCGGCGCGTCCGGCTGGTATAGCGCGTCATCCAGCGCATCGAGCAGCGCGGTGCCGGTCGGGTAGCGGTCGGCGGGCGTTTTGCTCAACGCCTTCAGCAGCACCTGTTCGGTCGTGGCGTTCAGAGCGGGATTGCGCTCGCGGGGCGGGGGCGGCGGCTGCGTCAGGTGTTGCAGCGCGACGGCCGCCGGAGACGGGTCGTCAAAGGGGACGCCGCCGGTGAGCATCTCGTAGAGCATCACGCCGAGCGAGTACAGATCGGATTGGGGCACCGCATCGGCCGAGCGCCGCGCCTGTTCCGGCGCGATATAGTGTGGCGTGCCGAAGACCTCACCCATTGAGCCTTGCGCAATATCGAGCGCCAGCCCGAAATCGGCCAGCACTACGCGGTCTTCGGTCGAGATCATCACGTTTGATGGCTTGACATCACGATGGATCACGCCTCGGGCGTGTGCGTAGTCCAGCGCGCTGGCGATTGCGCGGCCGATCTGCGCCACATCGTCGTGTGGCATCAGTTCGCTTTCGCCAGCATATGCGCGCAGCAGGGCCGCCAGGTCCATGCCGTCTATGTATTCCATGGCGAAGAACGAGAGATCATCCTCGCGCCCGGCATAGTAGACCTGCACAATATTTTCGTGCCGCCACGACGCGACGGCCCGGGCCTCGCTGATGAAGCGTTGGGCGAAGGCGGGGTCGTATCGGAAGCGCTCGGCCATGACCTTGACGGCCGCCGGGCGCTGGAGATTGACGTCGCGTGCGAAGTAGACCGACGCCATGCCACCACGTCCGAGCAGGCGCTCGATTCGATAGATGGAGAGTGTGCGCCCGATCAGCGGGTCGCGGCTCATTAGGTTCTCCGTATGGGACGGTATTTTCTGATTGTATGCCCTCCGGTTGGGATGCTGAGTCAAGATACGCCAGTCCCGCTTGGCGCGTCACATGCGCTCAACTGCTTTCGAGCGGGTCTGTTCGATCAGCGCCAGCACATCGCGCTCCACATCAGCATCATTGTTGGGCGCTGGAACCCCGTCGAACACGGTCCAGTCTTCGGCCTGCTCGACCGACTGACCGGGCGCGATTTCGGTGATCGGCCCCAGCGTTTCGACTTCCAGCATGACCTCGTTGGTGAAGACTTCGACGTTCGAGTTGAGATCGGGGTAGGTTGCGCCCGGAACCGGCGTGAAGCGCTTGACCAGCAGGTCACCGCCCAGCGCATAGGCGGCCCATCCGTCCAGCACATTGACGCCGATTTTCTGTGGCGGGGCGGCGGTCTGGCGCAGCAGGATGAAACGTTGGCCCCACGTCCAGCGAGGGTCGGCCATGCTGGTGTACGGCCAGATGGCGATCTGGCTGGTCGGCAGCAGGTCCTTCGGGTGCTCGCCGCGCGGGGGCAGGGGGATGATAGCCGTGCCGCCGGCCGCCATGACCGACAGCGCCCAGACGGCGACCGTGATCGGCCATGGGCCGGTGTTGGTCAGCCGGTGCACCAGCCGGATACGGGCCGCCCCGTCATTCATCGTGATATCCATCTGTTTCTGAATGCCGTTGGCGCTTTCGTTCGGCTGAGTGACGCGCATACCGCCCGGAATCGCCTCGACGGTGACCGGGAAGTTATCGGGTACATACGTGCGAACCAGGTCTTCCGGCGCGTGCCACAGACGGTGGCCGCCATAAAGCCGCCATTCATCCCCGCCCGTCTTGCCCATTGCCTGTGCGTCTTCGTAAAACAGGTTTTGCCCGTTCACGAAGCCCAGCCGGATGATGCGCGGGCCAACATCAGCCGTCACCACCAGTTCGATGCGGCCATTGGATAGCCGGTGATTGTTGGGCCACTTGCCATAGTCGAGTTTTTCCAGCGAAGGCATGTGCAGAACTTCTCCTCTTTCAGGCGTCATCCCTCGATTGGCGAGAGGATAACGGCTCCATAAACCACGTTGTTCGCCATTTCGGCCCGCTTTGCGGCCCGGCGCCTGCTAAACCTCGCTTGTGTAGACGACGCGCCCCTCGTGCTGCGAAACAGTCGCGGCGATGGCAGCTTGCAGCGCGGCGCGGGCGTCCGCGGCCGTCACTTTCGGCGGCTGGCCCGTTCGCAGGCATTCGACGAAGGCCGTGATTTGGGCGGTATATGCGGGGCCGAACCGTTCCGGGAAGTGCGGCACGACGTCGTGGCTGACGCCGCCTTCCTTCGAGAGCAGCACGACCGGCGTCTCCTGCAGATAGCCGATTTCGAGCGTGGCCTTGCTGCCGATGACGGTAGCGCGGATGTCGTAGCCATAGCCGGCGGTGCGGCTGACCTCGACGTTGCCCAGCCCGCCGCGCGCGAAGCGAACATTGATCATGGCGTTGTCCACGTCATTGACCGTCAGCAGTTCCGGATACACCAGCGAGGCGCTTTCCGTGTACACGCGCTCGATCTCATCGCCCATCATCCAGCGGATGACGTCGAAATCGTGGATGCCCATGTCCACAATCAGGCCGCCGCTGACTTCCGGGTTGGCATATTCGAGCGACGTTCGGAACGGGTCGCGGCCAATCGAGCGCACCACGACCGGGTCGCCGATCAGCCCCGCGTCAATCTTCTCGCGGGCGGCCGCGTAGGCGCGGTCGAAGCGGCGCACAAAACCGACCTGAAACAGCGCGCCCGCCTTGCTCACGGCGGCCAGCATATCATCGGTAGCGGCCATCGTCAGCGCGGTTGGCTTTTCGACAAAAATCGCCTTGCCCGCTTCAGCTGCCGCGATCACGACCTCGCGGTGGGTGCTGGTCGGCGTGACAATGAGTACCGCGTCCACACCAGGGTCGGCCAGCAAATCGTGGTAGTCGGCATACGGTTTCGCGCCGGTTCGGGCAGCGTAATCCGCCAGTGCCGCCGCGTTGATATCGGCCAGCGCCACCAGCGCCGCATTCTCAATCTGGTGCGCGGCGTGCCCCGCGTACACACGGCCCATGCGGCCGATTCCGATCACACCGATGCCGATTTTGCCCACGATTGCCTCCCGCCGCCCGGCTGTTCACAGTGCCAAGTGTAGCGCGTTCAGCGGCCCCGTGCAGAGTTGCCGAAGTGCGGCTTCCGTCTGTTCTTTGCGCCGTCGGGTCTTTATGCCTTTGTGATTGATTTGACGCCTTTACTCCGCGCATCGACTCTTGCCGCTGGCAGAGCGCCCCCTCCCTTGCAATAATTCCTGTCCTTGTTCCAGGGCAGCGCGCCTGCCCCTCATTAGAAAGTGAAGGCAGCCCATGGCAGCAACAACCGCCTCACGCGGGGGCGTAGCGAGCGAAGCCCGCGTC
>JAEURB010000136.1 GCA_016788435.1 Anaerolineae bacterium
AGGGGTGAGGTTGCGGTTCAATCAAGAGAACCAACCCCCGCCAGGACTAGTCCTCTCCCTAGAGGCCAACGACCTCGCTCACATCCAGCACAAAGGCGATGCCCTTGTGCGGCGCGTGCATATCGCCCAGTTCGGCTTCCACCAGTTCGAGCATCCGTGAGGCAAGGGCGGCGTCGTTGACCAGCGACAGCGTGACGACCGAGTTGGTCGTGGCATGGCGCATGATATCCAGCATCGAGAGCATCCCGGACGGTACTTCCAGCGATTTCGCGGCCTGGTGCAGCGAACGCACGCCATAACCCTCGATGAAGGTCACGCCGGGCGCACCTGCCTCGCGCCATAGCGTCGCCACGTCGAGCGCCGAATCGGCCTGCGCGGTGATAAGTACGACCAGTTTCGCCAAAATCAGTGTCCTCCAATGGGAACGGCCTGCGCCGGTTCTTCAGATTCGACGCGGAACAAACGGCGCATGATGATCGGGGTGATCAGCGTCGTGATGATCACCACCATGAACAGGCTGGCGAACATCGGATCGTCGGCCGTGAAGACGCCGCTTGTGAGCCCCACCGACATGATGATGAGGCCTACCTCACCACGCGAAATGGTCGAAAAGCCGAACTGGATCGCCTCGCGCCGGGTGAAGCCGAACAACAGCGCCGGGATCGTCGATCCGACGAGTTTGGACACAATCGCCGCCGTCAGCAGCGCCAGCATCAGCGGCAGCGAGTCCAGCGTAAACGTTCGCAGGTCGGACTGCAAGCCTACACTGACGAAAAAGATCGACACGAACAGGGAGTACAGGATCGGGTCAATGGCGCGGGCGATTTGGGTCTTGACCGGCTGGCTGGTGAAGCTGATGCCCGCGCCTGCCAGGAACGCGCCGGTGATAGCGGCCACCCCGCCCAGCGCCTCGGCTGCCCAGCCGAACAGGAAGGCGGCGGCCAGCGCGAGGGCTGGCAGACCGAATGACGCCGCCACCTGCGGCCTGTCTCCCGCTCGATCCAGCAGCCACGGCAGCGCACGCAGCGCCAGCAACCCGCCCAGCCCGATGAACAGGACCATGCGCAGTATCACTCCGACCAGCGTTTCGCTGCCGGCCACACCACCAGAGGCGGTGAGAATGCCAATGACCGACAGCATCAGAATGGCGACGATATCATCCACCAGCGCCGTCGCCAGCAGCGCATGGCCCACCTTGGTGTTCAACTGTCCCAGTTCCAGCAGCACCTGTGCTGAAATACTGGTAGACATGGCGGCCAGGGTTACGCCGGCGTAGAGGGCCACCTCCAGGCTGAAGTTGAAAGCCAGCACCACCGGCACAACCATCAACACAGGCAGTACCGCACCGATTACGCCGGCCGACACCGCCAGGCGCCCGACTTTGCGCAGCTCGCTGAGATGGACATCCAGGCCGACCTTGAACATCAGCAGCAGCACGCCGATTTCAGCCAGCAGGTGAATAGTTTCTTCGAGGTGTGCCTGCTCGATGCCGAGCGCGGTCGAGTGGAGCAGGTTGATTACGGTGGGGCCGAGCAGGATGCCGACGAGCAGCTCGCCCAGCACGCGGGATTGCCCCAACTGCCGGGCCAGCGTGCCAGCTACACGCGCGGCAATGATCAGGATTGCGAGGGTGAGGAACAGCGCAACTGCGGGGGTCGTTTCCATAATGTCCTTTGTCTGTACTAGCCCGAAGTCGGCCCATCATGCCGCACTTTGCCGGATAAAACAAAAGATTCGACGAATAATATGGCCGGCCCGCCTCATTCGGGCCGGTAGTCAGCAGGGAGAAGCACGCCGGCCTTGCGGTGCTGGCGCAGTTGGTTAATCAGCAGCCAGAAGCGCGCCACCGAACGCTCGCCCGCGAGCAGCATGACCGCCAGATAGCGCGAGTACACGCCCCATTGGGGAGCCAGCGCCCGCGCCTGCCGCAAGCTCGCCCAGCCCGCGCGGTCACAGCGAACCAGGCGGCGCAAGCCCTGCACA
>JAEURB010000154.1 GCA_016788435.1 Anaerolineae bacterium
TCGCCTTCCTCCTCTATAACGACGCCATTGGCACGATCATCAGCCTGGCCACCATTTACGGTGCAGAACTCGGCTTCGGCTCGACCGAACTGGTGCTGGCGCTGCTGGTGGTGCAGTTTGCCGGTATACCGTTCAGCCTGATCTTTGGCCGCCTGCCCGATGCGCGAGCGAAATTGCGCCCATACTTTCTGGCCTTCATCCTGTTCAACATGGTAGCACTGCCGCTGGTTGGCGTGGGCGCACGCTACGCACTGCCCGCCCATATGGTGGGTGCGCCGCCGGCTGCGGTTACAAGTGAGACCGCGCAAAACGACGGGGAGAACGTCGCACCAGAGCGTGAACAGAGCCTGCCGCTGATATTGGGGATCATCGCGGCTGTCCAGTTGGCTGCGGCGGCTTTCGCGGCCGTCTTTGGCCGCTTTTTCCGGGGAATGGCGGGCCTCTTCGATACCAAACGCAGCATCCTGCTGGCGCTGGTCATTTACAGTATCATCGCTATCTGGGGCTTCTTCGTGGATTCGACCGTCGAGTTCTGGCTGCTGGCGTGGATGGTAGCCATTGTGCAGGGCGGCAGCCAGGCGCTCAGCCGCAGCCTGTTCAGCAGCATGAGCCCGCGAGAGAAGAGCGGTGAGTTCTTCGGCCTGTACGGCGTGATGGAAAAGTTCTCGTCTATCCTCGGCCCGCTGCTTTTCGCCCTGGCGGTGGCCGTTTTCGGCAGCAGCCGGCCGGCCATCATCAGCCTGATCGTCTTCTTCATCATCGGCGGCTGGCTGCTGTCGCGGGTGAATGTGAAAGAAGGCCAGCGCGTGGCCAGGGAAGAAGACGAGGCAGTCATTCAGGCGCGGGGGCTGGTGGTGTAAGTGAAATGCATGGTGCGCCGCATTCCATCGGCCCCGGCCGGCTTATTTCGCTGGCGGACCACGATGTTATACTCGCTACGCTTGCGGACTACACAGTCAGTCAGGGAGAGTAAATCATGACCACGCATCCGGATGATAGCTTCTCGCCACCCGTCGGCGAGTGGTATCCACCGTCGCCCGATATGTTGAACTCCGCGCTGATCAAGAATTATGAGCAGGTCTATCACGAGTCACTGACCGACGTCGAGGCTTTCTGGGCGAAGCAGGCCGAAAAGCTCGACTGGTTTGAGCCATGGACTCAGGTAGTGGATCGCTCGAACGTGCCGTTCTATCGCTGGTACGTGGGGGCGAAGACCAACATCGCCTACAACGCGCTCGACCGGCATGTGAAGACCTGGCGCAAGAACAAGCTGGCGCTGATTTTTGAGGGCGAGCCGGGCGACAAGCAGACTTACTCGTATCACAAGCTCTACCGCGAGGTCAACAAATTCGCCAACGTCCTCAAGAGTATGGGCGTGAAGAAGGGTGACCGCGTCACGGTCTACATGGGCCGCATCCCCGAGCTGATCATGGCGATGCTGGCCTGTGCCAAGATCGGCGCTGTGCACAGCGTCGTGTACGGTGGCTTTTCCGAGCACGCGCTGGCCGACCGCATCGAGGACGCCCAGAGCCGCGTCGTCATCACCTGCGACGGCGCCTGGCTGCGCGGGAATATCGTCAAGCTCAAGGATATTGTGGACGAGGCCGTGCGCCGTTCACCGATTGTCGAGTCGGTCATTGTCGTCAAGCGCACCGGCCACGAGATCAACATGGAGCAGGGGCGCGACTACTGGTATCACGACCTGATGGCACTGCCCATCGCCAGCCCGATTTGCGAATCGGTGCAGATGGACGCCGAAGACCCGCTGTTCATCCTCTACACCAGCGGCACGACCGGCAAGCCGAAGGGTATCCTCCACACGCACGGCGGCTATCAGGTGTACACCTCCACAACGTTGAGCTGGGTGTTCGACCTGAAGGATGAGGATCGCTATTGGTGCGCCGCTGACCCCGGCTGGATCACCGGCCACAGCTATATCGTCTATGCGCCGCTGATCGTTGGTGCGACCGAGATCGTCTACGAAGGCGCGCCCAACTACCCATACCCGAACCGCTGGTGGAAGCTGGTTGAGGAGTACAGCGTTTCGGTGCTCTACACCGCGCCGACGGCCATTCGCGGCCTGATGCGTTTTGGCGATGCCTGGCCGAACCGCCATGACCTGAGCAGCCTGCGCTTGCTCGGTTCAGTCGGCGAACCAATCAACCCGGAAGCCTGGCGCTGGTTCTACAAGGTCATCGGCAAGGAACGCTGCCCGATCATGGATACGTGGTGGCAAACGGAAACCGGCGGCTTCATGATCACCCCGCTGCCCAGCGTGCCGCTCAAACCGGGCAGCGCGACCCGGCCGTTCCCCGGCATCGAAGTGGATGTGGTGGACGATAAGGGTGAAGTATGCCCGCCTGGCACCGATGGCAACCTGGTCGTCAAAGGTCCGTGGCCGGGAATGGCGCGCACGATTTACGGTGACCCCGATCGCTTCGTCAGCCAGTACTGGAGCCAGTATAAGGAGCAGGGCTGGTATCTGACCGGCGACTCGGCGCGGCGGGATGAAGACGGCTACGTGTGGGTGATCGGCCGCAACGACGACGTGATCAAGGTCAGTGGCTACCGCCTGGGCACGGCCGAGGTCGAGAGTGGGCTGGTCAGCCACGCATCTGTTGCCGAAGCCGCCGCGATTGGCGTGCCCGACGAGGTGCGCGGCAATGTCATCTACGCCTATGTGATTCTCCGGGCTGGCCAGCAGCCGAGCGAAGACCTGCGCGACGCGCTCAAGGAGCACATCCGCCACGAGATCGGCCCGATTGCCGTTCCGAGCAAGATCGAGTTCGTCACCACGCTGCCGAAAACACGCAGCGGCAAGATTATGCGGCGCGTCCTGCGGGCGCGGGCACTGGGCCAGCCCGAAGGCGACCTCAGCACGCTGGAGGAATAGCGGCGGGTTGTACCAAACCGGCAGACTGAGGGGCGGCCGAGGGTGGGCCGCCTCGCTTGTCGTCTGGAGCCAGCGCTCACAATCCCATGCGCCGCACTTCACCTTAACTATTCTGTTATTTGCTTGACAACCGAAAAGCACCTGGTAAATACTGGTTGCAGAAACATTTGCAGAGATCTTCTTGGTGGAGGGCGCTCATGCGTCGCGGATTATTGCTGCTGTGCCTGCTGTTCGTTACGTTAACGGGTCTGGCGCTGGCGCAGGAAACAACGCCTGAGCCTGAACTGCCAACCTCCACGCCAACGGCTAGCGAGACCGCAACCGCAACATTACCCCCCCCCGTCACCGACTGAAATAATCGTCCCCACGCCCGTGCCGTCCACGGAAACCAGCACCGCCACCGCTGCCCCAACCGAAGCGCCCACCGCCGAAGCAACCAGCGAGCCAACGCCACCCGCCGAAGTAACGGTTGAAGCGACCGTTGAGATTACGCCCGAACTCACGGCGGAGGCCACCGCCGAAGCGCCCACCATCACGCCAACCGCCTCGGAAACCCCGCTCCCGCCCGAACCGAACTGGGTACTTCTCAGCAGCGGGGATTTTGAGCAGGGCGCGCCGCCGCCTGATTGGTTGTTCGCCGGTTGGCGCGCGCAGGCGCTGGATGGCGCTCACGCCTGGGGGCCGCGCAGCTTCGGCGGCTCTGCGCTGTACGCGGGGCAATCCCTGCTGGATAGTGCCGTGCAACTGCGCGTGCGCTTGAGCAATGGCATCTTCTCGCGTTCGGTCTGCGCCAGAGCGAAGCGGGCGGCTATACCGCGACCTTCGAAGAAGCCGGTTTTCTTCGCCTGTACCGTAACGAGCAGGAAGTAGGGCAGATGTTCCTCGGCCCGATTGCCCATCAGTGGCGCACGCTGCGCCTGTCGGCGGCGGGGGACGTGGTGCGCGTCTATCTCGATGGCGCGGAGCTGATCACGTTTGTGGATGATGCGCCGCTGCCAACTGGGCAAGTCACGATAGGCGGACGGCGCAGCCGGGAATCCCGCTTCGCTATTGACGACCTGTCCCTGTGGGCAGCGGAGGGCGAGGCGGGAATGTCAGCGGCAGCCGCCTTTGCCGCCCCGCTGGCGCTGGCTGCGCCAATGGCATTCGGCTCCGCGTCAGCATCCGCCGCCGGGCGGATGCCCAGCACACTGGCCTGGTCGGATGCATTTGGCTATGACTCGAACGATCTCACGTTGGCCACGCCGGACGGGACTCTGACCGCGTATCCCGGACTGGAACTGGCGGCAAGACAGCCGTGGTCGCCGGACGGCCAATGGCTGCTGGTGCGGATGAATGGCGACGACAGCCTCGGCATCCTCAACCCGCAGACCGGCGAAACACGGATGCTGACCACGCTGCCGGCGCTCGATGACGGCATGCGCGACGAATGCCCGGCGTGGTCGCCCGACGGCACGCAGGTGGTATTCCTGTCGCGGCGGCGTGACGGGCCGGTGCTTTTGCCAACACCATCAGGCGGGACTTGGACCTGGTATCCACCCGCGCTGTACGCCGTGGCGGCGGATGGACAGACTGCACCCCGGCGCGTTGCCCTGAGTTCGGGACCAGATAACAACTTGTTGGGCTGTCCGCAGTGGTCAGCGGTGGGCAATGGTCAGCAGATCATTTCTCTGTCTTATCAAGACATCTACGCGGTGGATGCGCTGACGGGAAGCATCGTCACGCTGTACCATGACGACTACGGGCTGGCTTATGAACTCCAGGACCCGTTCATGCTGTCGCCGGATGGAACTAAAGTGGCGTTCGGGCAGATCGTCGCGCCGATCAATGTGCCGAGCAACGTAAGCGTGCTGGATCTGCAAAGCGGAGAAGTGATCACGGCAGCCGAGGAGAAGTTCAGCGACGGGGACTTATCCTACTTCAACCACTGGGCGCTGTACACGTCGTGGGATTGGGACGACACCGGAACACGACTGGCGATTG
>JAEURB010000209.1 GCA_016788435.1 Anaerolineae bacterium
CAACGCATACATGAGGTCGACAAACATATTGGCCAACACGAGCAGGAAGGCGTAGAGCAATATCGTGCCCATGATGACGGGATAGTCGCGGCTTGTCACGCTCGACACAAAATAGCGGCCCATACCCGGAATGCCGAAGACGGTTTCAACGACGAATGTACCCGTCACGAGCGCGGCAAACAGGGGGCCCAGCACCGTGATGACCGGGATCAGGCTGTTGCGCAGGGCGTGGCGCATGAGGACAGGCCGTTCGCTGAGCCCCTTGGCGCGCGCCGTGCGAATATAGTCCTCATGCATCACCTGCAGCAGGCTGGCGCGAGTCAGGCGCGCAATCACCGCCGAATTGATGAATCCGAGCGCGATGGCCGGGAGCACGATATGGCTAACCGTACCCCAGCCGGTGACGGGAAAGATCTTCCACTGCACGCCAAATGTATATTGCAGAAGTGGCGCTGAGATGATGACCGGGATGGACACGCCGAAAATGGCGATGCCCATGGCGACATAATCGGGCCAGTGGTTACGGTTGCGCGCCCCGATGATGCCAAGCGGCAAGCCAATCGCCAGCGCCAAGGTCAGAGCTGCGACGCCTAGCTGGGCCGACACGATCAGATTGTCGCGGAAGATGTCGTTGACGGATCGGCCGCGTGCGCGGTAGCTCGGGCCGAAATTCATCCAGCGAAAAGTGACTTCCTCGCCAAAAACGGCCGGCAGCGGGATGTTGACCAGATACTCACCCGCGGCGCTGGCCGGAATGCGCCCGGTGGTGATGCGCGGCACGACGATATCGCCGACATAATACAGGTATTGGTTGATCAGCGGTTCGTCGAGGTGGTACTTGGCGTTGAGTTGGGCAAGAGTGGCTTCGGGGAGCGGTTTCTCGCGGGCGAAGGGACCACCCGGTACAGCGTGCATCAGTGCAAAGGTAATGACTGACACCACAAACAATACCAGAATCATCCACAAAAAGCGGCGAATTGCGAATTTGGCCATATAACCTGCCCGTGACTATGCGCCCGCATCAATGCCGAAGGGGCAGGGATCTCCCTGCCCCTTCAGTTCTTACTTCTATCGGTTCACCGATCAGCCGGTGATGTCCCACAGATAGTAGGCTTCGTTGCCGGTCACCGAGGGAGCGCGCTCCACGTTCGGCTTCACCAGCAGGTTCAGCGCATACCAGTAGATGGGGGCGATACCGGCTTCCTGCAGCACGAAGATTTCCTCAGCCTGCGCATACAGGTCGCGGCGGATTGCCGTGTCCGTTTCGGTGCGGGCCTGCTCGACCAGCGCATCATACTCGTCGTTGGCAAAGCCGGGGTCATTCTGCGATGACTGGCTGTGGAAGACGTCGAACAGGAAGTTGTTGGCGTCAGAGTAGTCCTGGCACCAGCCCGCGCGGGCCATCTGCGGATAATCCTCGCTCAGGCGCGAGAAGTAGCCAGTCGATTCCTGCGCCGAGAGTGTCACCTGCGCTCCGAGGGTCTGCGCCCACATCTGCTGGACAGCCTGGGCAATCGCGGCGTGCGTGGGGGTGTCGTTGTAGGTCAGCGTGAGGCCGGC
>JAEURB010000211.1 GCA_016788435.1 Anaerolineae bacterium
TTGACCAGCATCTGCCCCTCGGCCGAGTAGCCGACGCCGGTGATGACCACGTCATCATGCTGGGGCAAGGCGAGAAGCGTAGCCGTCATCTCGTTGCGGGTCAGCGTGCCGGTCTTGTCAGTACAGATGGTCGTCACGCTGCCGAGCGTCTCGACGGCCGGCAGTTTTCGCATCAGCGCGTTACGTTTGACCATCCGCGATGCGCCGTTGGAGAGCGCGATGGTGATGACGGCCGGAAGCCCCTCCGGCACGGCGGCGACGGCCAGGCTGAGCGACACGAGCAGCATTTCCTCGAACGGCAAGCCGCGTAGCACGCCGACGACGAAGACGGCCGCGACGACGGCCAGCGCAAGAATGACCAGCCACCTGCTCAACTGGGCGACCTGGCGCTGCAGCGGCGTTTGCACCTCGTCGGCGCTCACCAGCATATTGGCGATCTGCCCAAGCTGTGTGCCAGAGCCGGTGCTGGTGACGACCAGTTCGCCCCGCCCGTAGTTAACGGCCGTGCCCATAAAGGCCATGTTCTTCTGGTCACCCGGCGTCAGCTTGTCTTTGAGCAGCGCATCGGTGACTTTGGAGGCCGGTTCCGACTCGCCGGTGAGCGCCGCTTCTTCGATGCGGAGGTTGGCGCTGACGATCACGCGGCCATCGGCGGGCACGGCGTCGCCTTCACTCAGTACGACGATGTCGCCGGGCACAGTTTCCTCGGCGCTGATTTCGATGAGATGTCCATCGCGGCGCACTTTGACCACCGGCACCTGCATGGCGCTCAGGGCTTCGAGCGATTTCTCAGCTTGGAACTCCTGATACGTGCCGAGAATGGCGTTGAGGATGACGATGATAAGGATGACGAAGGCATCGGCCGCGTCGCCCAGAATAAGGGAGAGGATGGCGGCGACGATCAGGATGACGACGAGCAGGTTCTTGAATTGGCTGAAGAAGATGTCGTAGACCGTGGCCGACTCGCCGCGTGGCAGGGCGTTGCGGCCGTGCTGCTGTAGCCTGGCCGCCGCTTCGGCGCTGGTGAGGCCGCTTTGGGCGTTGGACTGCGTGTCCGCCAGTACCTGCTCGACACTAAGCCGGTAGAACTCGGTCATATCCCCTCCCGCAATGAAGGCCCGAATATAACGCGAACCTGGTTACAGCCGCGAACCAGTGAAACAAAACAGGGAGACCGTTTGGTCTCCCTGTCGCAAGCATCGCAGGTGATGCCGGTTACTTGTACCCCTGCATCAGCCGGTCGAGCGCTTCCTTCGACGGGCGCAGCTTTTCGGCTTCGAGGTGGCTCAGTGGCGTGCTCGTTACCTTGAGCAGGTCATTCAGCACCGGGCGCGGCTCTTCGTAGTAGATCAGGCCGGTGATGAACTTCTGATCTTGGCTCGCGTCGTCCAGCACGCGCAGCGCTTCCATCCGGTTGCGCGGGTCGTGGCCCTCGTCCAGTTTCTTCAGGCGGATAATCGAACCGTCGTACAGTTCGACTTCGATCTCCGTGCCTTCTGCGTAGTCTGCGGTGATCTCCTCGCGCGGCTCGACCCACCCGGCGGGGATGAAATCGTACTCGTGCAGCGCGATCTGATGCTCCTTGCCGTAGGGATAACTCTTGGTGGATTCCGGCGCGTTATTGAAGGTCACGCACGGGCTAATGATATCGAGGACGGCCGTGCCGCGATGGGCGAGGGCCGCCTTGAGCAGCGCCTGAACCTGCTTCGAGTCGCCGCTGAAGCTGCGCGCCACGAATGTTGCTCCGGCGACGATGGCTTCGAGGCACAGGTCAATCGCCGGAAACTCGTTCAGGCCGTAGTACTTCACCCGCTGGCCCTCGTCGGACGTGGCCGAGAACTGGCCCTTGGTGAGGCCGTAAACGCCGTTGTTTTCGATGATGTAGACCATCGGCACGTTGCGGCGCACCAAGTGCTTGAACTGGCCGAATCCAATCGCGCCGGTGTCGCCGTCACCGCTGACAGCCACCGCGATCAGTTCGTTGTTGGCGACGGTCGCGCCGGTCGCAATCGAAGGCATGCGCCCGTGCAGGGCATTGAAGCCGTGCGACTTGCCGAGGAAATAGGCGGGCGTCTTCGATGAGCAGCCAATGCCAGACAGCTTGATGACGCGGTGCATCGGCAGGTTGGCGTCAAAGGCGACGCTGATGATTTGGTTGGAAATCGAGTCGTGGCCGCAGCCGGGGCACAGCGTGGAAGGGCTGCCCTTGTAGTCGGCGCGTTCGAGGCCAAGTGTATTCGGCATAATCAGTTCTCCTCGCGGCTAGTTCTGGCGCTCGTGGCGCAGGATTTCGTTGATGGCCCACTGGGCGGTCATCGGCAGCGTATCGCCCAGCGCCAGCGAGACCATGTGGCGAGTGTCGTCGGCGATTTCCATGCGCAGAATTTGCGCCATCTGGCCATCAAAGTTGTTTTCCAGTACATACACGCGCTCGTGCTGCGTCACGAAATCGTAGACGCTGCGGGCGACCGGCAGAGCGCGGATCCGCAGGTAGTCGGTGGCGATTCCATCGGCAGCAAGCAGCGCGCGCGCCTCGACAATCGCCTCGTCATTCGAGCCATACGAGATGATGCCGATCTTCGCGCCCGGCATGGTTTGCACAACCGGCTGTGGCAGCATCGCCCGGGCGTTCTCCAGCTTGAGATTGAGACGGTGGAGATTTGCGACCCAGTCGTCCTTGCGCTCGCTGTAGATGGCCTTTTCGTTGTGGCCGGTGCCGCGCGTGAAGTAGGCGGCGCGCGGATGGTCGGTGCCGGGCAGTGTGCGATAGGTCACGCCGTCCCGGTCGTAATCCTTGTAGCGTCCCCATTCGCCATGTTCGGCGATGAAGTCTTCGAGCTGCTCCTTGTTGAGCGTCTTGCCGCGCTTGATCGGCTCATCCGGATACTGGAACGGCTCGCTCATCCAGATATTCATACCGAGGTCGAGGTCGCTGAGGACGAAGATCGGCGTTTGCAGGCCCTCGGCCACGTCGAAGGCGCGCCAGCCGAACTCGAAGCACTCGGCTACGCTTCCCGGCAGCAGAATCACCTGCCGCGTGTCGCCGTGCCCCAGCACATATACGAACAGCAGGTCGCCCTGGCTGGTACGGGTGGGCAGGCCGGTGCTGGGGCCGGTGCGGGTCACGTCCCAAATCACGCACGGGATTTCGGCAAAGTAGGCGAGACCAGAGAACTCGGCCATCAGGCTGATGCCCGGGCCGCTTGTAGCCGTCATCGAGCGTGCGCCCGCCCAGCCAGCGCCGACAATCATCCCAATCGCGGCCAGTTCATCTTCGGCTTGCACGATTGCGACCGTACCTTCGCCCGTATCCGGGTCATTTCGTAGCGCCCGGTGATCGAGGATGCCGTCCACCAGGCTGGTGGACGGTGTGATCGGATACCAGGCGACGACTGTCACACCGCCGAACAGCGAACCGAGCGCCGCCGCTTCGTTGCCAGTGATCAAAATCTTGCCGGCTGTCTCATCCATCGCCTCAAAGACGAACGGGTCAGACTTGACGAGGTTTTCCTGCGCCCAATTGAAGGCCATTTCAGCCACGCCATAGTTCAGCGCCGCTGGCTTCTCCTTGCCGCCGAAAGTGCCGAGCAGCGCTTCCCTGATAATTGGCATTGGAATACCGAACAGGCTGGCGCACGCGCCCACGTAGACCATATTGGCGATACGGTCGCGGAAGTCGGCCGGAATGTTGGCGGCCACCACCGTTTCTTTGACCGGGATTTCGTAATAGGTGATGTCCTCGCGTCTGTGGCCCCACTTCCATTCGCGCGGGATGATGCACACGCCGCCCGGAAGCAGGTTCTGAATGTCCTCGGCGGCCGTCAGTTCGTTCATCACCACCGCGACTTCGGTGGTGTCGTGGCGGCCCGTAAAGCCATCCTTGCTCGCGCGGATGGTGTACCACGTAGGCAGGCCCTTGATGTTGGAGGGGAACAGGTTTTTGCCCCCAACCGGGATGCCCATCCGGAACAGCGAACGAATCAGCACTTCATTTGAGGTCTGGCTGCCTGAACCGTTCTTGGTGGCCACCATCAGCGAGAAATCGTTGATATTCTGGTGGGTGGGTTCAGCACTGGCGCTCGTTTGGAATTGAACTGCCATGGGTTACTCCTGTGGAAGGATCTTCCGGCGTGCGCCGGGGCGAACAATCAGCAAGGTTCGTTGGATTAAGGTAGACCGCGCGAATAAGACTCCTTCGTTCAAGTCATTCTTCCGGTTCAGATGGGCGGCTCAGGCTTTGCATACGCGGCTGGTTCTGAATGAGCAGCGTATGCTCGACGAACAGAATGCGGGCGCGTTCGAAGTCCCCGGCGGTGATCGCGTCGAGGATGCGGCCGTGATAACCCCACACGCGCTGGAGATAGTCGTAATCGGCAAAATGGTGCAGTTCGACCGCTTCGTAGGCGTCCCAGTAGGCTTCGAGGATGCCCATGACGAACGGGTTTTCGAGGCGGCTGAAGATGGTGAGATGAAAGGCGCGATGCTCGCGGTTGGGGATCTGGATGTGCCCCGCGTGATGATGACCGTTCAGCTTGGCCTGGGCCGCGCGAACGATGTCGCACAGCGCGTCGAGGTCTTCCGGTTGCAGGTGGGCACAGGCTTCGTGCCAGAAGGCCGCTTCGACGTGGTTGCGCAGCTTGCTGAATTGCTCGAACTGATGGCTGTCTTGCGCCAGCGCGAAGAACAGGCTGAGTCGAACGGCCGGCGTGAAGCTGTACTCTTTCATGCGCATGCCGGTCTTTGAGCGCACTTCGACCAGCCCAAGCGCGCGCGCCACTTCAAGCTGTTCGCGCACTTTGCTGATGCTGACGCCGAGATGTTCGACGGACTGCAGCTCGCTCAGGCTGGGCAAGCGGTCGCCGGGCTGGAATCCCCGCTCGACCATGTACTCCAGCAGTTCAGAGTCCAGGTCAATGGGAAAAGTGGAGTGGGGAGGATAGGTATTCATATGATGAATCAGTTGAAAATGATGAATATAAGGATAGCACGGCGCGGCGCTTCTGTCGAATGAGTTTGGATGAAATGAACGAGGCGATCCCGGCGAAGTTTGTTGAATTTGAACGTGTGGCCGTGGCATCGAAAGGTTGCGCTACAAACGCACGGCATCCTTGATCTCGTGAACCACGCTTGCCAGGTCCACCAGGTTGTGCTGGAAATCAATGCCGTCCACGTGAATCGTCAGCACCGGGCAGGCCGTCCAGTCACCAATCCAGCGTTCGTACAGGAGGTTGAGCTGCTCGACATATTCCGGCGCAATGCCTTTTTCGTATTCGTTCCCCCGGCGTTGGATGCGCTTGAGCAGCGTCTTCGTGCTGGCGTGCAGGTATACGATGATGTCCGGCGGTGGAAGGAAGCTGCTGACTGCGCGGTACAGGCTGCGATAGGCCTCGTAGTCGCGTTCAGACATCAGCCCCTGCTCGCCCAGATTAGCCGCAAAAATCTCGGCGTCCTCATACACCGTGCGGTCCTGCACGACGCTGTCCGGGTGGTCAATCAGCAGGCGGTGGTGTTCCAGCCGCTTGCCAAGATAAAACACCTGTGAATGAAAGCTCCACGTTCGCATATCGGCGTAGAAATCAGCCAGATACGGGTTTTCGGCGGCCGCTTCGTAGAACGGTTTCCAGCCGAGCGCGTCGGACAGCATCCGGGTGAGCGTGCTCTTGCCCGCCCCGATATTGCCTGCCACTGCGATGAAGCATTTGCCGTGCTGGTCTGCCATGTTGACCTGACCTGACACCGAAATCAGCGCGTGTGGATGCACCGCTCGGATTATCCTGCGCCATCCTTCGGAATGCCAGCCGTCATCGTACTCAGTTCGCAGGCGAAACGTCGCAAGCGGAGAATGCGTTTTTCTCGTATAGTGAAGTGAGTTGCCGAACACACGTCAAGTATGGAGGGGAAAATGTCTGCGGATAAGCTGAATCAGGCGATTGCTGCGTTCCAGGCGGGCGACAAGGCCACCGCCAAGGCGCTCTTTCAGGAGGTGATCAGCACCGACCCCAACAACGACACGGCGTGGTACTACTTCGCGGCCTTGCAGGACGACCCTGCCCGCCGCCGCGCCGCGCTGAACAAGGTGCTGGAGATCAATCCGGAACACCAGCGGGCGCGCGAAGTACTGGCGGCGATGGATGCCGCGCAGGCGTCCACTGCGGCGGCCGCCGCCGGTGGAGCTGCCTCACGCCCGCCGGCCAGCACCGCGCCCCCCGCTGCTCCTCCTCCACCGCCTGCGGCCAGCCAGCCACCGCCAAAAACGAAGACCGATGCTCCGGCTGGAGCGGCTGGATTTGCCCTGCCGTTCAACATTCCCGGCGCGCCCGAACGGGTGACCATCGGCGAGTTGTGGCAGGAATGGCTGGCGATGTTCATGGCCGGGGTCAATGTGCTGATGCGCAAGCCCGGCGTGTATGAGCAGGAGATCGCCCGTGGAACGTGGTGGCGTTTCTGGCTGCTGGTGGTGGGCGTTGCGCTGATTTCAGCCATCTTCAGCCTGCTGGGACGCCTGTTCTTCGGTGGTGGGCTGTTCGGCGGCCTGATTGCTGCGCTTGTGACCCTCGTTCTCTCACCGGCCATCACCTACGTCGGCGTCTGGGCCTAACACTGGTGGGCCGCCAGACAAGGCTCGACGGTGCCGCAGGGCCAGCATGCTACGACCGCCGTGATTCCTTACGTGCCGGCCGCGGTCGTCACGGCCATCCTCACCATCATCCCCGGCTTCGGCGGCCTGCTCGGCTTCCTGGTCAGCATCTATGCGTGGTACATCATGGGGCTGGGCTTCCAGGCCGTCCACCAGTTCCGCGATCCCAATCAGAGCTGGTTCACCGTCGCCTTCTTCATCCTCGGCGTGATCGGTGGCAGTATCGTGCTGGGCATCGTCGTTGGTCTGCTTGCCGCTCCCTTTGCAATTGCCGCCACGGTCTTCTAGCGGCAGTTTCGCAAGTGCAACGAAGCAAATCACAGGCGGCCTGGATTTGGGCCGCCTGTTTGTTTCACCGGTGCAGCGCCGCCAGCCGTCGCGCCGCCTCCTGCAGGGTGGTGTCGCTCTTGCAGAAGGCGAAGCGGGCCTGAGTGCTGGCCATGTGGGCATGTTCGGTGCTGTAGAAGAAGGTCGGCGGAATGCAGGCGACGCCGATATCGGTCGTTAGATGGCGCGCAAATTCAAGGTCGTCCCCGTCGAACACGTCCGAGAAGTCGGCCAGCAGGAAATACGTTCCCTCTGGCGTGCGCGTTTTCAGGCCTGCCCCCGCCAGCCCGCCCAGCAGCAGGTCGCGCTTGGCGGTGTACATGGCCTGAAACTCCTCGAAGTAGCTTCCCGGCAAATTCAGGGCAACCGTAGCGGCGGCCTGCGACGGGTGATGCGTGCTGAAGGTGATGTACTGGTGTGCCCGCGCCACCCCCTCTATCAGGGCGGGCGGGCCATACACCCAGCCGGTTTTCCAGCCCGTAACGCTGAAGGTCTTGCCCAGGCTGCCGACCGTGACCGTGTGGTCGAACATGCCGGGCAGCGACGCGATGGGCGTGTGCAGCGCGCCATCAAACGTCAGATGTTCATACACCTCGTCGCTGATGACCGTCACATCATGTTCGATGCACAGCCCGGCGATCAACTCCAGTTCGGCCTGGGTGAAGACGCGGCCGGTGGGGTTATGCGGCGTATTGAGCAGGATGGCGCGGGTGTGCGGCGTGAAGGCTGCGCGCAGTTCGTCCGGGTCGAGCGTCCATTCCGGCGGGTGCAGCGGCACGTAGACCGGCGTTGCGCCGAGCATCACCAGATTCGGCACATACGAGTCGAAGTACGGCTCGATGACGATCACCTCGTCACCGCGATCAATCAGCCCCATCAGCGCCGTGAAGACCGCGACCGTTGCCCCTGGCGTGACGATCACGCCGCGCCCGGCGTCCACCTCTAGTCCATAAAATCGTGAGACGTGGCCGGCAATCGCCTCGCGCAGCGGCGCGATACCGATGCCCGGCGGGTACTGGTTGTGCTTGCCATCGCGCAGCGCGCGTTCGGCCGCCTCGATGACTTCGGGCGGGCCGTCGAAATCCGGGCGTCCCTGGCCGAGATTAACCGCGCCGTGCTGAAGCGCCAGTTCGTTGATCTCGGTGAAGATGGTTGTGGCGAACCCGGAAACCCGCTTCGACATGCTCGGCATAGTGCTTACTCCGTGGCGCGGCTTTGCTGTTTGAGCTTGCTGATTTCTGCGATGGCCAGCCGGTCGCAGCGTTCGTTGTAAGTATGCCCGGCGTGGCCGCGCACGTACTGCCAGTGCAGCCGCCGCGCAAGCCGCAGGCCGTCGAGCTCCGCCCACAAGTCCTGATTCACGTTGCGCTTCCAGCGGCGCGTCATCGTATACACCACGTACTGCGAGTCGGAAGCAATGCGTACGGTCGCGCCCTCGGGTGTCGCCTTCAAGCCTTCGATGACGGCCTTCAACTCCATCCGGTTGTTGGTCGTTCGCGCCTCATAGCCGCTGACAACCTGTTCTTCCGCCGGAAACAGTGGGCTGGACGGCGGGACGAGAATTGCAGCATAGCCGCCTGGCCCAGGATTGCCAGAGCACGCCCCATCGGTATACAGCAGCCACTCCGCGTTCGTCAAATTGAGGCTCCGCTCTGAAAAGGCGTGAGGCGCGGCTGGCCGCGCCTCACGTTGGATTGTGCCGCCGGAAACCGCGCTTCGCTACTGCAGGAACTTGCGCAGCACGTAGGGCAGAATACCGCCGTGCTTGTAGTACTCGACTTCGACCGGCGTATCAATGCGCGCAATGGCCGTGAATGTCTTCACCGTGCCATCGGGCGCGGTCGCCTTGACCGTCACATCCATCTTGGGCGTCAGTTCGCCCGCGATGCCCGCGATCTCGAACGTTTCCTGGCCGGTCAGCCCGAGCGATTCGGCACTCTCGCCGTCTTTGAAGACCAGCGGCAGTACACCCATCATCACCAGATTGCTGCGATGAATGCGCTCGAAGCTGCGGGCGATCACGGCCTTCACGCCGAGTAGGAATGTGCCCTTGGCGGCCCAGTCGCGGCTGCTGCCCGTGCCGTACTCCGCGCCCGCCAGGATGACTAGCGGCGTGCCGGCTTCCTGATAGCGCGTGGCCGCGTCATAGATGCTCATCACGTCGCCGGTGGGCAGGTAGGGCGTGATGCCGCCTTCCGTGCCGGGAGCGAGCAGATTGCGCAGGCGAATGTTGGCGAACGTGCCGCGAATCATGACTTCATGGTTGCCACGCCGCGAGCCGTAGCTGTTGAAGTCGCGCTTCTCCAGCCCGTGCTCCTGCAAGTAGTGGCCCGCCGGGCTGTTGAGCGCGATGTCGCCGGCCGGGGAGATATGATCGGTCGTGATTGAGTCACCGAACATGGCCAGCACGCGCGCGCCGTGAATGTCACCGGGCGGCGTTGGTGTCGTCTCGAAACCAATGAAGTAGGGCGGCTCTTGCACGTAGGTGCTGGCATCGTCCCACTTGAAGACCTGGCCCTCGCTGCCGGTGATGGCGTTCCAGGCCGGGTTGCCGGTGAAGATGTTGCCGTACTGTTCGGCGAACAGGTCCGGGCCGAGCGCGCTGGCGATGGTTTCGGCCACTTCTTTCTGCGTCGGCCAGATGTCCTTGAGGTACACCGGCAGACCGTCGCGGTCGTGCCCGACAGGCTCAGTCGCCAGGTCAATATCCACTGAACCGGCCAGCGCATAAGCGACCACCAGCGGCGGCGAGGCCAGGTAGTTGGCCTTGACCAGCGGGTTGACCCGGCCTTCAAAGTTGCGGTTACCGCTGATGACGGCCGCCGCGACCAGTTCCTGCTCGGTGACGGCCTCGGCCACGCGCTGCGGCAGCGGTCCGCTGTTGCCAATGCAGGTCGTGCAGCCATAGCCAACCGTGTGGAAGCCAAGCGCCTGCAGGTACGGGGTCAGCCCGGCGCGATCCAGATATTCGGTCACCACGCGCGAACCGGGCGCGAGGCTGGTTTTGACGTAGGGCTGCACGTCCAGGCCGCGCTCGACCGCTTTTTTGGCGACCAAACCCGCGCCGACCATGACGGCCGGATTGCTGGTATTCGTGCAGCTTGTAATGGCGGCGATGACGACGACGCCGTGGCCGATTTTGGCGCTGTTGCCGTTATCGGCGATGACGGCCGTGCGGCCAACCGCCGCGTCGGGCAAACCAAAGCCGCGCTCGCGCACAGGTACTTGCAGCGCCTGCTCGAAGGTCGCTTTCACATCCTTCAGCGGCACACGGTCCTGCGGGCGCTTCGGGCCGGCCAGGCTTGGCTCCACCGTCGAAAGGTCGAGTTCAAGCGTATCGGTGAACTCAGGGTCGGCCGTGCTGTCGCTGCGGAACAGGCCCTGCGCCTGGGTGTAGGCCTCGACCAATGACACCAGTTCTTCGCTGCGGTTGGTGGTACGCATGAAGCGCAGCGTTTCAGCATCAATCGGGAAGAAGCCCATCGTCGCGCCGTATTCGGGGGCCATGTTGGCGATGGTGGCGCGGTCGGCCAGGCTGAGGCTGCTCAGGCCGCTGCCGTAGAACTCGACGAACTTGTCCACCACACCCTTCTTGCGCAGCATCTGGGTGACGGTGAGAACGAGGTCGGTAGCGGTGGTGCCTTCGCGCAGTTGCCCGGTGAACTTGAATCCGATCACCTGCGGCATGAGCATGTCAATCGGCTGGCCGAGCATGGCGGCGCTGGCTTCGATGCCGCCGACGCCCCAGCCCAGCACGCCGAGGCCGTTGATCATCGTCGTGTGGCTGTCCGTGCCGACCAGCGAATCGGGCATCGCCACCCGCTGGCCATCCTCATCCACCGTCCACACGGCCTTGGCCAGATACTCCAGATTGACCTGGTGGATGATGCCAGTGGCGGGCGGTACGACGCGGAAGTTGTCGAAGGCGTTCTGGCCCCAGTGCAGGAATTCGTAGCGTTCCTGATTGCGGCTGAACTCGACCTGCGCGTTGACGAGAATGGCGTCGGTGCTGGCGAAGCGGTCCACCTGTACGGAGTGGTCAATCACGAGGTCAACCGGGATGTTCGGGTTGATACGCTCGGGGTCGCCGCCCTGGCGTTGCATGGCGCTGCGCATGGCCGCCAGGTCAACCACAATCGGCACGCCGGTGAAGTCTTGCAGCACCACGCGCACCGGCTTGAACGGCACTTCGACCGCCTGGGGTGCTTTGGCGTTCCAACTGACCAGATTACGGACGTCTTCTTCGGTGACTTCAAACTGATCGAGATTGCGGAGTGCGTTTTCGAGGAGGATCTTGATGGAGAAGGGCAGGCGGTCAAGATGACCGATCCCCTTTTCCGAGAGGGCGCCCAGACGGTAATAAACGACGTCACCGCTGGCTGTCTTCAGCACGCTACGCGCACCGAATGCGTCCACTTTACCGCTCATATTCAGTTCCCTTCTCTGGCCGCCACACAGGGGCCGCTGCAGAATGCAAGGTATCCCACCATTGGGTTGATGAGACGAGTTCTATTGTACTCCATTCATGACAAATAGGAAGCGCGGAAGTAAGGTTGCCTTATGCGGAGACTGCAACTCCCAACTCGGCCCGACTCGCGGTAGACTTCGCCATTCCCTACCGGCATATTCCAGTTCAGGAACAGGCATGTCGTCGAAATCCAATCCACCGCAGAAACCCGGCAGCAGCAGCAGCGCGGCGCGTACCACCGAACGGCGCAAGGAGCGTGAGCGCGAACGCCGCCGTAATCAGATGATCGCCGTCATCGTGGCGGTCTTGGTGGTGGCGGCGCTGGCCGCGACCGCCCTGATCCTCGCCAATGCGCCGTCCGATGCACCAGTGCCGCCCGGGGCGCTCGCCCGCTATGAGGACTTGGTTCATTCGCAATCGGCCGAGGGCTATCCACGCATTGGCAACCCGACCAGCGCGGTGCAGGTGGCGCTCTATTCCAGCTTCGACTGCTCGGCCTGTCTCACGCTGCATGATGACATCATGGACGGCCTGATCCAGCGTGCGCGTGATAACCAGATCGCGCTGACGTTCGTGCCGCTCTATGGCTTCGGCAGTATCACCAATGGCGAAGGCGCCGCCCGCGCCGCCATGTGCGCGCAGGCGCAGGGCGGTTTTTGGCCCTACCAGGACGCGTTGTTTGCGTGGCAGGCGGCCTTTGGCAATCAGGCCTTCACTCAATCACGCCTGACCACCGGCATTGATGCGCTCGGACTGGATCGCGCCGCGTTCGAGTTGTGTTCTCGCACCGGCGCGCCCGATAGCGTATTGAACGAAGCCCGCGCCGACGCGGCCGCGCTGCTCGGTTTCACCGGCACCCCGGCACTGACGGTCAATGGCGTGATGCCCGTGGACGAGAGCGGACAGACAGCCGCCGGCGCGACAGCCCTGCTGGCGGCGATTGACCGTTCCATCGAGGCGGCTGCCAATCGTGGCGTGCGCCCGACGGCCCAGCCAACAGAAGCTCCATCGGCCGAAGTAACGCTGGAAGTGACGCCCGAGGCGACCGCCGCGAGCTAAGAACTTGACCCCGGAAATACCGGAAGCGTATGTGAATTGTGCGTTGGGGGCTCTCACCTTCAGTTTTTCTCCCAACTGGAGAGAGACTGAAGGTGCGCTGCGGGACGGTTTTCCCCTTCTCCACTTGGAAGAAGGGGTTAGGGGATGCGGGCCTTTTTTAAGAGCGCTTGGCGATAATCGGGCCAACGCGCTGGCCGCCCAGCAGGTGCATGTGAAGGTGGTAGACCTCCTGCCCGCCGTCATGTTTGCAGTTGATGATCAGCCGGTAGCCGCTGTCGCCGATGCCCAACTCGCGGGCGACCTTCTGCGCGACGACCAGCATGTGGCCGAGAACCCCTTCATCTTCGGGCGTAATATCGTCCGCCGTTGGGATTTCCTTGACCGGCACGATCAGGATATGCACCGGCATTACCGGGTGAATGTCATGGAACGCGATCACGCGCTCGTCCTGAAAAACGATTCGCGCCGGCAGTTCGCCCTGAATGATGCGCGTGAAGACGGAAGCCATCGCCGCTACATCGCCAGTCCGCCATCCACCACCAGCACATGCCCGGTGATGTACGAGGCCCTGTCGGAAGCGAGGAAGGCGGTGGCGTGAGCGACATCCTCGACCGTACCCCAGCGCTGCAGCGGGATGTTCTCGATCAGTTTCGAGGCAATATCGGCCGGCAGCGTGGACGTCAGGTCGGTTTGCACGAAGCCCGGCGCGACGGCGTTGACGCGAATGCCCCTGCCCGACAGTTCGCGCGCCAGTGACTTTGTCAGCCCGATCAGCCCGGCCTTGCTGGCGCTGTAGTTGGACTGGCCGCCGTTGCCCATAATGCCGCTGATACTGGTGATGTTGATGATGACGCCCGTGCGCTTGCGCATCATCGTTTTGGAGGCCGCCTTCGACATCAGCCAGGCGCTGCGCAGGTTGGTTTGGATAACGGTATCGAAGTCTTCGGCGGGCATCATCATGATCAGGCCGTCGCGGGTCGTACCGGCGTTATTGACCAGAATATCCAGCTTGCCGTAAGCATCGAGGACGGCCTTGATCAGCGCGTTGGCGTCGGTTTCCTGGCCCACATCGCCCTGAATGGCCTGCGCCTGGCCGCCAGCCGCCACTATCTCGTCCACGACTTCCTGCGCAGCGGCGGCATTCTTTTGGTAGTTGACGGCCACCGTCGCGCCTTGTGCTGCCAGTTCGAGCGCAATGGCGCGGCCGATGCCCCGGCTGGCCCCGGTGACGAGCGCAATCTTGTCCTTGAGTTCAGTCATGGTCTCCCCCTTTGTTCTGGAAAGTTGCGAGGTGAAAGTCGAATGATGTGCAATGCGTTGTCTAGGGTCACTCGCGAGCGACCCGTTTTGTACCTGTCGAAGCGCCCACGAACGCTCGCTATTGCCCGCCCACCCAGCCGAGCAATTGAATCTGCCCGCGCAGGTTCGCCGTCAGATTCGATGCGCCGAAGCCGTTGGCATTCGCCACATACACGTCCACCCGGCCATCAACGCGTGGATTGACGCCGGTGAAGGCCAGCCGCGTGCCGTTCGGTGAGTAGGACGGCTCACACATACTCGGTGGCGGATTGCCGCGCGCCACCGACTGGAACTGATTGTTGAGCACGATGATGCCATACGGACACTGGCCGTCAATTCCACCCACTGCCAGGCTTGCGCCATCGGGTGACCAGTCCATTGCTACACCGTAGCGCGTGAAATTGAGGTCGGCGATGCGGCCGGTTTGCGTGCCATCTATGTTGGCCAGTACCAGCTCGTTGCCGAAATCACCCGGCGACTGATAGACCACCTGCCTTCCGTTGGGTGACCACCTTTCCGACAGTTTGAGCGCGTCATCACCGCTGTTCAGGGTTACTTCGCGCGTTTCCCCAGTGATCACGTCGGCAATCCACAGCGAACGTTCGGGGTCACCGAAGGCGGGGTCACCGCTGGCGTAGGCGATCTGGCGTGGGTTGACCCACACGGGCGGCTCTTGCACCCACTGCTGCGAAATCTGCATCGTGGCGGTGCCGCCCGGCGTCATGACATACACATAGCCGCCAGGGCCGGGCGGATTGGCCGTGCCATCGCAGGTTTCCGGCTGTCCCGGCGCCCACGTCGGGCAGATGGCCCGGTCAGAGACGAAGGCAATCTGTGCGCCATCAGGTGACCAAACCGGCCAGAAATCGTTGCTGCCGTTCTGCGTCAGGTTGGTCGGCGTCGAACCATCGCGGCCAACCGTGAATATCTCGGTGCTGTAGCCGCCCTCCACCGTCAGCGCCACACGGCTGCCATCGGGTGCCCACGAGGGCGGGCTGGCGATTCCGCGCACAACCAGCGAGGTGACCGGAAGCACACGCCCGCTGATCGGCGTATCGAGCGTCAGGTCCACCAGATACAGCCCGTCGCTGCTAGGGTTGTTCTCCAGCCGCATCCAGGCGAACGCGTTGCCAGACGGCGCGATCCACACCTGATCGCCGGTTTGGGCAGACATGGTCAGAATCGTGGTCGGCGCGCCGCCATCGGGCGATACGTAGTACAGCGTTTCTACGTTGGTCGAGGGCGAGGGCGTGCGTGGGTCGCCCACCGTATCGCGGTTATTGGTGTTGAGGAAGGCGACCTGCGGGTTGACCAGCCGCGCCGCGAGGCCGGCCGGGGCCTCGATAAACGACCAGTTGTCGTACGTGAAAGCGGTCACCGGCTGCGGCGTGCTGGTCGGCGCTGGCGTGAGTGTCGGTGACGGGGTATTGCTCGGCGTCAGCGTGACCGTCGGCGTCAGCGTCGGCTCGGGGGTGATGGTAGCAGTGGGCGTAAGCGTCGGTGGTGGCGTCAGCGTTGCGGTCTCGGTAGGTGCGAATGTTGGTGTGGGTGCGCTTTGTGCTTCACAGCCCGCGACGAGCAGCGCCACCAACCACACCGGAATCAGCCAACGGGATGTAAACGCCATGCGCCTCGGTTCCTGATCAACTGTTCACGGGGGCTTAGGATAGCACATCCGATCAAGGGCGCTCCAACGCGGCCGCCCTACGCTGAGTCGGCGCACAGCATGTAGTACGACCCGCGTTTCTCGCCCAGCTTGCGCAGAATGCCCTTGCTGACGAGGTCGGCCAGGTCGCGCCGGATCGTTTCGACATGCACATCGGGGAAAATCGCCGCCAGGTCACTGTTGGTGATGCGGTGATGGCCGTTAAGCAGGAATTCGAGCGCGGCTTCCTGCCTCGGATTGACCGGATGATCGCGGTAGATGCCAGATACGACCGACGGGGGAGCCGGTTCGTCGCTGGCCGCATGGTGCTTGTAGAGCAGCGCATGAAAACCGCCGCCGGTTTCGCTGAACTCCGGTTCGCGCAGGCTGCGCTCGTGCCGGTTGGGGGGGACCATGTGTTAAAAGAACGGCGAGGCGATGGCGTGGATCGCAACAGAGCGGTCAATCACCAGCGCCGCCAGCGCGCCCCCGAGTTCAGCGAAAACGGCG
>JAEURB010000226.1 GCA_016788435.1 Anaerolineae bacterium
GTGACCAGATCCAAGTGTACTTCGGCCGCTTTTGTGTCCAGTCGTTCGACCGCAGTACACTCCAAAAACTGTTACCTGTGTCTCAGAATGACCTGTTACCCATCTCTCCGGTCAATACACACAGGAGAGGGAAACTGAGGCTGCAAGTTGAGCCGTTCTCCCCTACTCCACCTGGGAGCAGGGTCTGGGGGAGGAGGGCCGAGAGTGTGCATAGGCTAACTCGAACGCGAAGCTGTGTTGCAAGCCGCCGGGCGCAGCTCGGAAAGTACATCCCACACGGCCGGGTCTTCACCGCCTACACCCCAGATGGAGACGCCACCCACGCCCGGATGCGCCGCCAACACAGCCTCCATACGGGCGCGCACGCTTTCGGCATCGTTGAAAACGACCACCTGGCGCGGCAAACCCGGCGGCTTGTAATCAATGAAACCCTCGCCACTTTCGGGCAGGCGCGTCACCTCGACGTTGAACGTTTCGATCCACGGCTGGATGCTGGCCCAGGTCGTCGTGCGCGCCGGCGGGGTGCCGCGCTGCCAGCTATAGGCGTAGAACGGCATGCCGAAGTGCACATCGCTCAAATCTGTCACCGATTCGGCGTAGCTCAGCACGTCCACCACCCAGCCGGCCGGGCTGATGGGGCCGGGGTCTGAATTACGCCCGGTGTAGTCGTAAGTCATGATGTTGATATAGTCAGCGGCGGCTGTGATACGCGGCCAGTCCTGCGAGGCCGAGCCAGGGTCGTTGCCGGGTTCACGTGTCTTGGCCTGCACCGTCACCGACAGCAAGCGGCCGTTGGCGTGCAGCGCAACCGCCAGTTCTTCGACGAAGGCCGCGAATGGCTCGCGGGCGCGTGCCTGAAACTCCTCGTAGTCGAGGTCGAGGCCGTCATAGTCCATCCGCTCGGCGATGGCTGCCAGTTCGGCCACATGCACAGCCCGCGCCTCGGGCGTGTCAATCGCCAGCGAAATCGTGCTGAAAACTGACGGGATGACCAGCATACCGGCTTCGCGCCAAGCCGCCAGCCTGGCGGCATCCTCCGAGTCGTTGACGGCCAGCACATGCCCGTCATCGGCTGGCGCGTACCACATCGGGTGCACGATATCCACCACATCCGCCGCGCTCATCAGCGAGTCGTAGCCCTCGGGCTGTTCGGAACTGCGAAACCAGGCCGAGACGCAGAACGACGGTTCGGCGTCCTGCGCCGCCACGGGGGCGACGGCCAGCAATGCGAGGGTAACACACAGCAGTAGGCGCGTCATGCCACCACCAGCCCAAAGCCGGAAGCGGCGATACCGGGAATGGCGCATGGCAGCAGCCCCCTGGCAGGAATCTCGCCGAACAGCACGCGGGCGGCGGCCTCCATCGAAGCCGGACGGATGGAATAGGTACACAGGTAAGTCTCCACGCCCGGGAACATCGCCAGATCATAAGGCGTTCGCAGCGAAATGACCAACGGACGGTCACCTCGTTCGCGCAGCGCTTCGACCAGCGCCACCTGAGCGGGGTCGTCACCGGCATTGATGGTGCCAACGATGACATGCGCCGCGCCCCGGCTGGCTTCCAGCACGGCGGCCAGTTCGTCATCGTTCGCGCTGCGCGGCAATTCCAGTGCCACCGTGCGGGCGTGGCGGGCGCGAATAGCATCGGCCAGCGCGATCTGAACCAGCGCGGATGTATCGGCGGGCGTCAGATTCGCCGGGCGGGGAACGACCACGACAATCGTTTCATCTTCGCCTGCTTGCAGCGGTAGTTGTTGCTGGCCATTGCGCACCAGCGTGATGGACTGGTCAGCGATCTCCTGGGCGATGGCCGCGTGTTCGGCGCTGCCAAGCAGCGACAAGGCGGGCAGTTCGCGCGGGATAGCCTGCCGCGCCTTGAGGATGCGGGCCTCGGAAGCCGGGTTGCGCAGGTTCGCCAGCGCCGCATCGAGCGCCATCTGGTTGGGCAGGTGCGCCAGCAGGACCAGATCAACACCGGCATTCAGCGCCATCTGCAGGCTGGGCAGCACACCACCACGCAGCGCCGCCGCCATGTCCATCGCATCGGTCAGCACCAGGCCGCCGAAGCCGAGTTCACCGCGCAGCAGATCGGTGAGAATGGCGCGAGAGAGCGTGGCCGGGGCGCTCGGATCGAACTCAGGGTAGATGACATGACCAGACATGATCGCGCCGACGCCCGCTTCAATGGCAGCGCGGAACGGGCGCAGCTCGACCACTTCGATGCGCTGGCGGCTGTGCTCGACAACCGGCGCGTCAAAATGCGAGTCGGCGTTGGTATCGCCATGCCCCGGAAAGTGCTTGGCGCTGGCCAGCACGCCTTCGCCCTGAATGCCCTCGATCAGCGCCACGCCGAGCTCGGCCACCAGCGCCGGATCGTCGCCGAACGAGCGCGTGCCGACAACCGGGTTGGCCGGGTTGATGTTGACGTCGAGGCAGGGCACAAAGTTGAGGTTGACGCCCATCGCCAGCAGTTCGCGGCCCAGCACGCGGCCGGCGCTGCGGGCCAGTTGCGGCGAACGGGTCGCGCCGAGCGCCATATTGCCCGGCAGTTCGGTTAGGCCGCCACCCGTCACCGCCATCAACTGGCCGCCCTCCTGATCAATCCCGATCAGCGGCGGCGGCTGATTCCCTTCGGCGGCGGCGGCGTGCAGCGCAGCGCTTAGTTCCCGCAGATGGACCGGGGACGCGATGTTCTTGCCGCCGAACAGGCAGAATGCGCCGATCTCGCCCGTGCGCACGGCAGCGAGGATGGCGGGGGGGATAATTTGGCCCTCAAAGGTATGCATCAAGCGCAGCACGAATCCCTCACCCTTCCTTCGAGCCGGTGAACGAAATACCTTCAATGAAGTAGCGCTGGGTGAGGAAAAACACGATCAGCACGGGAACGACGAAGGCCACACTTGATGCCATGATGTCCTGCCATGGAATCGGCGTCTCTGTTATGGCTCGCTGCTGCGCGATGTAAACCGGCATTGTGTAGAGTTCTGGTTTCTGGAGGTACAGCAGCGGGTTGAGCAGGTTGTTCCATTGGCCGACGAACAGGAAGACGGTAATCGTCGCAATCGCCGGGCGCGACAGCGGCATAATGATGTACCACCAGATCTGCAGCGGATTCGCGCCGTCCACAATGGCGGCTTCGTCCAGTTCTTTGGGGATGGTGAGCATGAACTGGCGCACGAGGAAGATCAGCGCAGCCCCACCCGCGAAATAGCCGGGGATGGTGATGGGGTTGAACGTGCGAATCCAGTCCAGGTTATGGAACAGGACGTACTGCGGAACCAGCGTCGCCTGCGCAGGCAGCATCAGCGTGCCCAGCATCAGGTAGAAGACGGCATTGCGGCCCTTCCACTGCAGGCGGCTAAACGAATAAGCTACTACCGCGATGGAGGTCACCGTGCCGATCAGCACCAATGCAGTCACAAAGATGCTGTTGATGTAGGAACGGTAGAACGTTTCGTCGGCAAACAGCTTGGCGTAGTTCTCCCACTGCGGTATGGCGGGCAGGAAATTGAGTTGACTGCCATTCGCTTCCTGGATCGTCTTCAGCGACGTACCGCCCATCCAAGCCAGCGGAAAGAGGAAGAAGAGCGACGCCAGGATCATGATCAGGTAGGTGAAAATCGCCGTCCAGCCACCGATGGCGTTCAGGAAGCGGCGCGGCAGGCCCGGCCGCTTGCGCGGGACGACGCCCTCATTCAGCGGCAGGCCGGTATTTCGGGTGACAGTCGTCATCGCGCTAGACCTCGTAGTGAACCCATTTGCTATATCGGAACTGGATAACGGTGATGAGCACGATGACGCCGGCCAAAATCCACGATACGCCCGAGCCTTGACCAATCGCGAGCTGGCGGAACGTGCGTGTGTACAGGAAGAAGACGGCCGATTGCAGACTATCCACCGTATCCACGGTTTGCAGGATGTAGATGGTGTCGAAGGTTTGCAGCGCGGCGATGATGGCGATCACCAGGTTGTAGAAGAGCGCCGGCGAAATCATCGGCAGCGTGATCTTGAAGAAGCGCTGCGTCCGGTTCGCGCCGTCCACCTTGGCCGCCTCGTACAACGCCTGGCTGACGCCCTTGAGCGCCGCCAGGAAGATCAGCATCATCGCGCCGCTGCTCCACATGGTAATCAGGATCAGCGACGGCTTCGACCATAGTTCGCTGCTCAGCCACAAGGGAACCCGGTTCTCGCCCGGCCAGGCGGCGGTAGCATTGCGGAAGAGCGTGAAGTGGTAAGTGGGGCTACCAGCCGCCTGCGAAGCGGCATCAATCGCCTGGAAGTAGCGGACGCCGTCGAGGAACGAGCCAACCGCAATCAAGGCGAAGACGACTGCACCGATGATGGCCACCCAGCGCTGCGCACGCGGCCAGCGGTTGTTGGCAATCGCCAGGCCACCCAGCAGCAGCGCCACCGCCCCCCACAACCAGAGCGCCGAAGCCAACGACTGCGGGAACGATTCGAGCAACCACGTCAGGTCGGCAGATGGTTCGAGCGCCGTACCCAGGAAGACGTATTTCACGACCGGCACAATTGTGCGCTGGCCGAATTCCGCGCCGAAATCGCGGATGAACAGCACGGCCACCGCAATGACGAGGCCGCCCGCCAGCGCGTAGACCTTCGCTCGCGACCATGGCCCAATCATCGAGAAAAGCACCGGCACACCGATGATAGCCGCGCCGATGATGTAGGGAAGGCGCTGCTCCCATGAGAGGGTGGTGTCGCCGAGCAGGATGACCAGCAGAACGCCGAGCAGCCCGATCAGGGTGAAGGCCTGCCAGGCGCGCAGGCTACCCCTCTTGCCGCGCTGGCCGTTGAGCAGAATACCGGCAATCGCCAGCGAACCAGCCAGCAGCACCATGCCCCAATCCACCGGAGTGGTGATCAGCGCGCGAACAAAGAGCATAAAGATCAGCACCATGCCGATGACCTCGGCCACCAGCCAGGCCCGGTCACGCTTGCTGTTCTCCCAGTCGCCCCGCGCCGACAGGAACAGCAGGACCGCGCCAATGAGGGCCGGAAGCGTGTAAATCAGCGGGCCGACCTGGTCACCGCGCGCCAGGCCGGAGTAGAAGCCGTTGAAGCCTTCGACGCCGAAAATGAAGCCCTTGTACAGAAAGTCGGTCGCGAAGAAACTCCGAGCCAGGGCCTGCAGGGTGACATTGATGAAGCCGCCGTTGGATGCCAGCATATAGCGCCAGGCGAGCAGGATGGCCGCGCCACCGGCCAGAATGACCGGGATGTAGAAGATCAGGCGGAACAGCTTCATCCCGCGCAGGGCCTGGTTGACGAGCATGGCCATCGCCAGCGCCGTGATGAGTTGCAGGGGCACGCCGACCAGCGCGTAGTAGAACGAATTGTACATAGACTGGCCAAAGCGCCGGCCGTGCGCGCCTTCGCCCGAGAGCAGGATGCGGTAGTTTTCAAGCCCGATGAAATTCGGTGTCTCGCCGAGTTTGTAGTCGGTGAGGCTGTAGTAAAGGGACGCCAGCGCGGGGCCGAGCACAAAGATCACGAAGCCGATGATCCAGGGCGCGGCAAACGTCACTCCCCAGAAAACCTTGCGCTGCTCGGCGCGGGAAAGCTTGGCCCAGCCGGCGATGGCTTCGCCAATATGCCCAACGCAAACGCTGCCGAGGATGATGAAGGCGATGGTGCCGACCGACCAGATGATCGCGCGATAACGTTCGGCGGTCACAACCGGAGAGGTCGTGGTGACAACCAGATTGGCGATGGCGTTGGCCGCGAGGATCGAGCCGATTGCGGCGAGGGCCAGCCACAGGATGGTGACGTAGCGGTTCTGCAGAATGCGCACGAGGCGATCCTTCGGTCAGCAGTTGCTCGGGTACGGGCGGATGAACGGGAGTTTGGGAAAGCTGCGGGGGCGCACAGTGCACCCCCGCAGCCTGAACTTCAGGCGAACGGACTAGTCCAGATAACCGTTCTCTTCGAGGATGAGGTCGTACTCTTCCTTCAGATTCTGCTGCGTCTGCTCGAGGCTTTGCTGGTCGGTGAGGAACAGCGTAGCCTGCTCGACGATCAGCGGGCGCAGTTCGGCGCTGGCACGGATATCCGAGAAGCCACGGCCATACTCGGCAGCGACATCCAGGATGCGCGACCACACCGGATCAGCCTGCAGGGTTTCCCAGGCGTCCGGGCGGACGGGGGTGTAACCCGCGACCTGGCTCAGGGTGACCGCGTTTTCCTGGCTGGTGATGAACTTCAGGAAGTCCATGGCCAGTTCGGGATTCTCGACGTATGAGGGAACGGACAGCCAGTCTACGAAGACCTGCACAACCTGCTCGCCATCGGGGCCAGCCGGATACGGAGCGATGGTGATATTGTCCCAGATCGGGTCGCTGACGGGTGGCAGTTGCCACATCGCCCAGATGCCGCTGATGACGCTACCGGAGGCAATGGCTGCACCTTCAATCGGGGGCAGGCCGGCGGTGTCTTCAGTCGGCAGGATGGTACGACGACGATCATACATATACTGCAGGGCCTGCGCAGTGGCGTCGCTGTCGAAGGCGGAGGTGCCGTCTTCGTTATACAGTTCGCCGCCCGCGCTCCAGATGTAGGCGATGAATTCCTGCGAGTCGAACAGGCTCGAACCGATGTCCATGAAGCCCATCTTCGTCAGGGCACCGTTCTCGACCGCGCTATTGGCGGCGACGAAGGCCAGAGCTTCTTCAAACGTGGTGGGAGGCACGAAGTCGGCACCTTCCGCGGCCAGGTCGGCGCGGTAGTAAATCGGGCGGGCGCTCATGAGGAGCGGCAGGCCACGCGGTGCGCCATCGCAGGTCACGGTTTCCAAGGCGGCCGGCAGGAAGGGAGCCGTGTCTTCTTCGGTCAGGAACGGGCTGACATCGGTCAGCAGGTTGCAGAAGGTGGCTGCGTATTCCGAGCCGAGGTAGACGATGTCCGGGCCTTCGCCGGTGGTGATCCAGCCGGCCACCGAGGCGTCAAAATCGCCCCAGCCGCCGGTCAGCATTTCGACAGTGACGCCGGGGTGGGTTTCCTGGAACGCCGGGATCGCAACCTCGTTGTACCAGGTCATCGTGGCTTCGTTCATATCGGTGATGTAGATTTCGAGGGACTCATCCTGGGCGAAGGCGGGAATTGCCACGCTCAGCGCGAGAACGACCAGCAACGCAAGCAACAACACACGTTTCATGGGACTAGCGCTCCTCAAAGCTGAACAACAGCGAACGGACAGCGAGTGCAGTACGGAAATCGCGGATGAATGGCGTCGAGAAGCCTCCTTCCCCGACCTCCGGGGTCTGACACCCAGTAAGTTAGTTTTGCTAACTAACTATCTCAAGGATAAATCACAACCGCCAGCGCTGTCAAGAAACTGCTCATTTTGCGCGCTGCGGTGGCTTGACCCGAAAGATTGCGTTGTGGATGCATTGTGGAGGTGATCTTGACAATTCTTAATCTTGATCACGGGTTTCGTACGAACCGCTGACAGACTGCCATGCTAGAATGCGAGGTGGAAGATACCGTCTACCGAGTGAGTGTGATGCGCAAATTACCGTTCATCCAGCGTGCGCAACGCCTCGAACGTGGGCAAAGCCTGGTCGAAATGACCGTCGGCTTTGTCATCCTGATCGTGATCCTGTCGGGCCTGCTCGACCTGGGGCGCATCTACTTCATCTTCGTCGCCCTCGAGGACGGCGCGGGCGAAGGGGCGGTCTACCTTTCGATCGACCCCGCCTGCCGTACCGCTTCCGATGGCGCGGCCTGCGCCAACCCGAACAACGCCGACTATCGCGCGCGTAACGCGGGCGGCCAGTTCGTGGACTGGACGGGCGCGAACGTCATCATTGACCGCACGACGGTCTTTGGCGTCGGCGACCCGGTTTCCGTGACCATTGAATACTCCTTCCGGCTGCTCACGCCGATCATGCCGCAAATCGCCGGCGTGAATCCGCTTACTCTGCGCGTGACCGCCGACCAGACCATCATTAAAGAATGAGCGAGGCTGCTATGAATCGCCGCCGTGGACAAGGTCTAGTTGAATTTGCGCTCGTCATGCCCATCCTGCTCTTCATGATCATGGGCATCTTCGATTTCAGCCGCCTCTTCATCACCTACGCCGTCACATCGAATTCGCTGCGTACGGCACTGCGCCTGGCGGAAGTACGGGGCCTGGATGCCAACAATCCGCAGTATGCCAACTGCGGTTCGATGCGCGGGATCACCAGCAACGTGCTGTTCGCCAACGCGCCAACGGTGACGATCTTCTACCGCAAGGCCAGCTCTCCGAGCACGACCTACACCTGCGCATCGGGCGTCAATCAGTACACGCCCCTCAGCAACATCGAAACCGGCGACATGCTCAACATCCGCCTGCAAACGAACGTGCGCTTCATCACGCCGTTCATCAGCAACCTGTGGCCCAGTATCACGCTCGACATGTCGGGCCAGCGCACGATTGTGCAGCAGGTGCTGCTCGGCACGGTCGCGGGCGCAGTAGCCGACTCAGACTACGACGGCCTCAACGATGCCTGGGAGATAAGCCACTTCGGCAATCTCAACCAGGCCGGAACCGATGACCCCGATGGTGACGGTTGTAACAACGGCTGCGAGGAGACGCGCAACACGGATCCCCTCGACTCGGACACCGACAATGACGGTATATCGGACGGCGACGAGGTTGAATGCGGCCTCGACCCGAACTCACCGGGTTCGACGGCCGACGTTGACGGTGACGGCCTGAGCGCCTTCACCGAATGTGCGCTGGGCCTCGATGACACCATACCAGACGTTGATGGGGATGGTTTATCGGATGGCTATGAGTACTCCACCAGCAACACCAATCCCACCGTGCCCGACACGGATGGCGACGGCCTGACTGACGGCGATGAAGTGAACATCCACCACACCAACCCGCTGGCCAAGGACACGGACAGCGATGGCCTGTGGGATAACGCGGAAGTCAGCCGTGGCACCGACCCGAACGATTTTGACACCGACAACGACGGCCTGCTCGACGGCGAGGAAGTGGGCTACAGCGATGTCACCTTCACGGGCTGGGGCACGAACCCGCTCAACCCGGATACCGATGGCGACGGCCTTGGCGATGGCTATGAAGTGTCCATCAATGATACGGACTTCCGTACGCGCGATGCCGACGACACCGACCCGACTAAAGCCGACACGGACAACGACGGGCTGAATGACGGCCGGGAGCATTTGCTGCTCCTGACCGACCCGAACGACCCGGACACCGACGGCGACAATCTGTTGGATGGTGAGGAAATTACGCCCACGCTCGTCAACCCGACGTGCGGTTTCGTCCTCGGCCCGACCGACCCCCTCAATCCGGACACGGACGGCGATACGATACAGGATGATATTGACTGCGCCAACGCCAACGATTCGGACGGAGACGGTCTGCTCGATAGCTGGGAAATCACCCACTTCACGACCATCACGCTGAACATCGGGACGGATGACCCGGATGGCGACGGCTGCGACAACGAATGTGAAGAGACGCGCAACCTCGACCCGATGCATCAGGATACGGACAGGGATGGCCTGTCTGATGGCCGCGAGGCGCTTCCGTCCATACCCGGGTACACCGGCACCAACCCGCTCAATCCGGATACGGACAATGATGGCGTGTTGGATGGCGATGAGATCGCCAATGGCATTAACCCATTCAACGACGACACTGACGGCGATGGCCTGACCGACGGCCAGGAACTGTATACGGCACCACCCGGGCCATATACTTCGGGACTGGGCACCAATCCCAACGACCCCGACTCGGACGCTGATGGCCTCAGTGACTATGCAGAGGTGACGATCAACGACCTCGACCCGATGACGATTGACGCCGACGACACCGACCCGAAGGACTCGGACACCGACAACGACGGACTGAGTGACGGCATGGAAGTCAACGTTTGGTTCACTGACCCGCATGATACGGATACGGACGGCGATACCCTGCTGGACGGCGGCGAACTGACCAATGGTGATACCGATGCCGCCATCATGGACGCCAACGATACCGACCCCACCAAGTGGGATACCGATGGCGATGGCCTCAGCGACGCTGATGAGTTCCTGGTCTACTTCACCAATCCGCGCCTGGTGGACTCGGACGGCGACGGCCTGGATGACTACGACGAGCTCAACTTCGCGGCCCTCGGCTATCGCGTTACGGCCAACGGTGTGCAAGGCCCGGTCATCACCGCCCCGCTTTACCCGATGGACACGGATACCGATAACGACGGCGTGTCGGACGGCGACGAAGTGCTGATCCTGTTCACCGATCCGCACAATCCGGACACAGATGGCGATGGGCTGGACGACAGCGATGAGCGCGTCAACAGCACCAACCCACTGGAAAGGGATACCGACAGTGACGGGTTCCTAGATCTCGAAGAGCTGACATTCGGCAGCAGCGGCTACACCATCACGGTCGAGGGCGTCAGCGTGCCGATCACACGTAACCTCAACCCGACGCTGGCCGACAGCGATGGGGACGGACTAAGCGATTGGGTCGAAACGCACTTCGCGGCCCAGAACTACTTCGTCATCGTCAACAACGCCGCGCCCGGCACGCAAATCACCACCAACCTCGACCCAACCGGACGTGATACCGATAATGACGGTGTGGATGATGGGCCAGAGGTGAATACCTGGCACACCAACCCGCTGACCCGCCACACCGACAACGACACGATTGAGGATGGCACCGAGGTCAACTTCGCAGCGCAACTCTACCGGGTCACCGTCAACGGCGTTCAGCAGCCGGTTATCACTGCCCCGCTCATTCCCACGCTGGATGACAGCGATGGCGACGGCCTGAACGACAACGTGGAGCTGCTTGAGCGCACGCACCCACTGGTGGCCGATACTGACGGCGATACCCTGAGCGACAGCTTCGAGGTCAACTTCGCCAGCCGGAACTACCGGGTGACCGTCAACGGAGTGGAGCAGGCGCCAATCAACGCCCGCCTGAACCCGCTGATGACCAGCAGCGACGGCGATACGTTGAGCGACAGCAACGAAATCTATACGCGCTTCACCAATCCGCTGGCAGCTGACACGGATGGTGACGCGCGGAACGACAACACCGATGTCTATCCGCTCAATCAGCCGACGGTGACGATTGCCTGCCAAAGCCCGGCCAACTGCCAGACCAGCGAACCAGTGAACAACAATTCACCCTACACGGACCAGGTCATCCGGATCGCGGCGCAGTACGTCAACTCCGGCCAGAGCATTCAGGTAGCCGTCACGCGGTCGGGATCTGCCATAACCAATAGTGGTACGAACGTGTGCAGCACAAGTGCAGCGCGGGACGCCTATCGCTCGGGTACGCACAACGGTACGGTCACGTTCAGCGCCAATGGTTTCGATGACCGCTCGTATCGCATCTGTGCTGATAACGCCACTGGCGAGCCGGCAACCGACGACATCATCAACACGATCGCGCCGACGGGCGGCAATGCGGCCTACATCTTCATCAGCGGGCCGAACAGCGCCACGGCCGTCATCACGAATCGTTAAGGATTGACGATGATCACGGCCTGTCACGTCAACGATGTATCCGCCGGTTGGCCCTGGGCGCGAACGCCCGGGGCCGCTGGTTGCCCACTCCGAAGGCTGTTTCGTGCGGAAGGGGGCGGCCAATTGACAGCATAAAGACGGACGGTACGGGATTTACAAAACCGTACACTCCATTAAGCCTTTATCCCCGTAGAATGAAGGCTGAAGGTTGAAGACAAACACGCTGAAGATCAACGTGCAAGAGCTGGGGAAAACACAATGAAGACAAACCGCACTTCCAGGAACTACCAGTCGGGACAGGCCATCTTCGTGATCGCACTGGTCATGGTGGGTCTGATCGGAGCCTTGGGCTTGGCCGTTGATGGCGGCGGCATGGCCTTCCTGTATCGCGACGCGCAAAACGCAGCCGACGCAGCCGCCCTCGCGGCAGCCTATGCGGCCTGCGCTGGTGGCGACAACGCGAGCGTGACCAACGCGGCCACACGGGCGGCGGCGGACAACGGGTTCGTTACTGGGGGCACCACAACCGTTAACGTCACGCGGGATAGCGGCAACGCCAACATCATCACCGTGAGCGTTGGCGCTGTGAAGCCGGCCTATTTCGTTCAGTTGGTGTACCGCAACGGCCTGAATGTGACTGCGCGCGCGACGTCGCAGTGCACGCCGGGCGGCAGCGGCGGCAACCTGCCCGCCATGTGGTCGTCCGGCCCGGTCGGCGGCGGCGGCACGAGCTGCCATACGGTACCGGGCGGTGTGTGCGCTTCGGTTGAAGCGGGCCGCCTGCGCATCGAAGGCGATGTGGTCTCCGGGCAGCGCCAGCCGGATTGGTCGAGCGGCGCAGGGCCGTCATTCACGACCGGGACGATCTCCTACACGGCTCCTGGTACGGTGCCCTTCCGGCCAGCTACCCTCGCCAATATGGACCTCAGCCAGTTCCGCGCCGGTGGTTCAGTCTATGAGCGTGCGACGAACCGCGTCATCCATACCGGTAACTGGTCGCTGACGCCGACAGCCGGTACCCTGTCCCAGGTGGGCGGCCTGCACTACGTCAACGGTAACGTGAACCTGAACTTCACAAACGTATCCACCTCGACGATCCCCCCGTTCACCGTCGTGGCGACCGGCACGATCAATATCGTGAACTTCAGGAATGGCCTGAACGCCTACATTGACGATGTTCTGGCCTACACCACCTATTCGTTCACCAATCCGAACGCCTGCGATAGCAATCGCGTCATCAACATCAATGGCGGTGGTGACAGCCACGGTATCGTCTACTCGCCGAACGGGCAGACCGAAGTCCTGTACAACGGTGGCACGTGGGTCGGTGCGTTGGCCGGTAAATACGTAGACTGGTGGCCGAACACATCCACGACCTCGGTCCTGCGCTCCCTGCCAACGGCATCGCCGCCAGTGGTCGCGCTGGTCAGCTAGTTCGCAATCCCGCAATCTGGTTTACGTACGCGGCGGAGAGGGCATCCTCTCCGCCGCGTTGTTTTTCTCCTCAATCCGCCGCTCCTGCCAATCAGCCTTCATCCCCCGCCAATATCCGCAAGTTCGGGCCGGCGCATTTCACTCGCCCGAGGCTGAAGCAAGCGGGCTTTGCCCGGCTGTATCCGATAAGTCCATTTGTGAAAAACGGCACAAATCCCTTGCTTCCCAGTTGTAATTTAGATTACAATTAATGACACGGGGTCAGGGAGCCATGACTGGCCCGCCTGAACGAACCATCGAACGGGAGGAAGGGATATGCTGCCCAGTCAGGCAAATGTGCCCGCGCCGCCTTCTGACGACAAGCGCTGGCGGATCGTTACGGCCACGATGCGCCGGCACGGTTTCGGAACAGACGCGCTGATCGAAACGCTGCATTCAGTGCAGGAGGCGTTCGGCTACATTGACGACGACGCCCTGCGGTTCATCGCACGCGGGCTGCGACTGCCGCCGAGCAGCGTGTATGGCGTGGCAACCTTCTACAACTACTTCACCCTCAAGCCGCAGGGCGAACATACCTGTGTGGTGTGCATGGGCACGGCCTGCTACATCAAGGGCGCGGCCCACATCCTCACCGCCCTCCAGAACCGGCTGAGCGTCAAGGCAGGCGAAACCACCGCTGACAAGGCCATTTCTCTGCTGACCGCCCGCTGTATGGGCGCGTGCGGCCTTGCCCCGATTGTCGTCAATGACGGAGAAGTGGCCGCCCAAACGACCCCTGAGGCGTCGGTCACCCTGGTCGAGGAGTGGATGAGCGATGCTGTCGGATGAACTAAAGCGCATTACCGGGCATGAGTTGGAGGAACGCCAGCCGCTCAAGCACCGCCTGCATGTGTGCATGGGAACCGGCTGCATTTCGGCGGGTTCCGACCGCGTGAAGACGGCGCTCGAAACCGAACTGCGCGTCATGAACCTGGACGGCACCTATGCGGTGACGACCGGCGGCTGCCGTGGGCTGTGCGCGGCCGGGCCGCTGGTGGCGATTGATGGTGACACAAACATCGCGCAGCGCGTTACGACCGAAAACGTGCCGGAACTCGTGCAGCGGATGACCGACCTGCCCGATTCGCTGCGCCTGCCGACAGAGATGCCGTTCTTCAGGAACCAGAAGAAAGTCGTCCTCGAATACTCTGGCAACCTGGACCCTAACCGTATTGACGATTACATCACCGCCGGGGGCTACACGGCGCTCAATCACGCGCTGACCGAGATGACACCGGCCCAGACCGTAGATGAGATCATGCGCAGCGGCCTGCGCGGGCGCGGCGGCGCTGGCTATCCGACTGGCCTGAAGTGGCAGACGGTCGCCAAGGCGCACGGCGAGCGCAAGTTCGTCATCTGCAACGGTGACGAAGGCGACCCCGGCGCGTTCATGGATCGCAGTGTGATGGAGGACTATCCGTTCAAGGTGCTGGAAGGCGTCACGATTGCGGGCTACGCCATCGGCGCGCAGCAGGGCTATCTGTACGTGCGCGCCGAATACCCGCTAGCCGTCAAACGCCTGAAGTCCGCCATCCGGCAGGCCGAAAAGATCGGGCTGCTGGGCAGCAACATCGGCGGCACACCCTTCTCGTTCAACATTGATGTGAGACTGGGCGCGGGCGCGTTCGTTTGTGGCGAAGAAACCGCGCTGATCGCCTCCATCGAAGGCAAGCGCGGCCACCCACGCCCGCGCCCACCGTATCCGGCCGCGCGCGGCCTATGGGGCTGCCCGACGCTCATCAATAACGTCGAAACCTTCTCAAGCATTGCCCCAATCATCCGCCAGGGCGCGGACTGGTTTGCCGGTATCGGCACCGAGAAAAGCAAGGGCACGAAGGTCTTCGCACTCAGCGGCCGCGTCAATTACACCGGCCTGATCGAAGTGCCGATGGGCACCACGCTGCGCGAAATCGTCTTCGAAATCGGCGGCGGCATACCCGATGGGCGGCAGTTCAAGGCGATTCAGACCGGCGGGCCATCGGGCGGCTGCATCCCGGCCGAGTTCCTGGATACGCCGGTGGACTACGAATCGCTGGCCGCGCTCGGCTCGATCATGGGTTCGGGTGGCATGATCGTCATGGACGACACGTCGTGCATGGTGGACGTCGCGCGCTACTTCATGGAGTTCTGCAAAACTGAGTCGTGTGGCAAATGCGCGCCTTGCCGCATTGGAACAGCACAAATGCACGACCTGCTCACCATCATCACCGCCGGGCAGGCCACACTCGAAGACCTTGAACGGCTCGAAAAACTCTGTGACATGGTGCGTTCGACCAGCCTGTGCGGCCTCGGTCAGTCCGCACCCAACCCGGTCATCAGCACCCTGCGCTACTTCCGGCACGAGTATGTGTCGCACATTGTGGATCATCACTGTCCGGCCGGTGTATGCAGCGCGCTAAGCCAGCCCCAGGAGGCGGCCGAATGAACAGCAATGTGGTCACGCTGAGCATCAACGGTAAAGAGGTCAGCGGGCGCGACGACGAAACGATCCTCGAACTGGCGCTGGAAAACGGCATCCAAATCCCGCGGCTTTGCTACCTGGAGGGCCTTTCGATTGTGGGCGCGTGCCGCCTGTGCATGGTGGAGGTGCTGGGCGCAAAAGGCCTGATCGCCGCCTGCGCCACCCGCATCACCGAAGGCATGGTTGTGCAAACGGACAGCGAACGGCTGGCGGAATATCGCCGCAGCATCCTCGAAATGCTTTTCGCCGAGGGCTTTCACGTTTGCTCGGTGTGCGTGGCCAACGGCCACTGCGAACTACAAACGCAGGCTGCTCACGCCGGCATTGACCACATAGACCTGCCCTATCTCTACCCCCGGCGCAAGGTGGATGCGTCGCACCGTCTGTTCGGCCTCGATGCCAACCGCTGCATCCTGTGCACGCGTTGTGTGCGCGTATGCAGCGAAATCGAGGGCGCGCGCACATGGAGCGTGAGCGGGCGCGGGATTGAGGCGCACATCATCTCGGACTTCGCGACGCCGTGGGGCGAAAGCACTACCTGCACAAGCTGCGGCAAGTGTGTTCAGGTTTGCCCGACCGGCGCGTTGTTCATGAAGGGCGCATCTACCGCCGAGCTGGAAAAACGGACGGATTTCCTGTCGTGGATTACTGCAATGCGGGAGCAGCGCTGATGGACAAGATCAAGCTGGCCACCGTTTGGCTGGATGGATGTTCGGGCTGCCATATGTCGTTTCTGGATATGGATGAGCAACTCCTCGCGCTGGCCGACGCGATTACCCTGGTCTATTCGCCGCTGGTGGACTTCAAAGAATTTCCGCCGGATGTGGATGTCACGCTGGTGGAAGGCGCGGTCAGCAGCGAGGAAGATTTGCACAAGATTCAGATGATCCGCCAGCGCACGAAGCTGTTGGTGTCGCTCGGTGACTGCGCGATCACCGGAAACGTGCCCTCGATGCGCAACCCGTTCGGCCCTGAGGCGATTCTCGAACGCGCCTATCTGGAAGACGGGCTGATCAACCCGGTCATCCCCACAGTCAATGTGCCACCACTGCTGAAGACGGTTCAACCCGTTCATACCGTGGTGCCGGTGGACGTGTTCGTGCCGGGCTGCCCACCGCCTGCTGGCGTCATCTACGAGGCGGTCGCCGCGCTGACCGAGGGACGTACGCCGAACCTGCACGGCCTGACACGCTTTGGGAAATGAGGACTGTGCCATGAGCCGCACGCTGACCATTGACCCCGTGACCCGCATCGAGGGGCACGCCAAAATCACCATCCAGCTTGACGAGGCCGGGCAGGTGCGCGACGCGCATTTCCACGTCACGCAGGTGCGCGGCTTCGAGAAGTTCGTCGAGGGCCGCCCGTTCCAGGAAATGCCATCGCTGATGGCGCGCATCTGCGGTATTTGCCCGGTGAGCCATCTGATGGCCTCGGCCAAGGCGTGCGACATGATCATGGCCGTGCACATCCGGCACACGGCCGCCATGCTGCGCCGCATTATGAACATGGCGCAGATTATGCAGTCGCACGCACTCAGCTACTTCTACCTATCCGCCCCGGACCTGCTGCTGGGCATGGATGCGCCGCCGGAGCAGCGCAACATCTTCGGCCTGCTCGAGGCCGACCCCGAAATGGCGCGCGCTGGCGTTAAGCTGCGCGCCACCGGCCAGAAGATCATCGAGATCCTTGGCGGCAAGCGCATCCACCCCGCGTGGGTCGTCGCGGGCGGCGTGGCCTCACCCCTGACGGAGGAAAAGCGCGCGGAAATACTGGCTCTGCTGCCCGACGCGCTCGTACTGGCGCAGCAGGCCTTCGAGCGTTTCGCGCCCAGCCTCGAACGCTTCCAGGCCGAAATCGAAAGCTTCGCCAATTTCCCCACGTTGTTCATGGGCCTGTGCAGCAAGCAGAACACGCTGGAGTTCCTGAACGGCGACCTATGCGTCATTGGCCCGAACTTCGAGCCGCTGGAACGCACGAGCAACGCCGAGGACTATGACGAACTGATCGGCGAGGCGGTGCTGCCGTACAGCTACCTCAAATCGCCATACTACAAGCCGCTCGGCTACCCGGCCGGGGTCTACCGCGTGGGGCCGCTCGCCCGGCTGAACATTGTCGAACGCCCGGGCACGCCGATGGCCGACAGGGCGTTCGCGGAATGGCACAAGGTAGACCGCCAGAGTTCGTTCCACTACCATCTGGCCCGCCTGATTGAGATCATCTACTGCATCGAGCGCATCGGGGAGCTGCTGCACGAGCCAGACATCATGAACGCCAACGTGCGTTCGCACGCGCCGGTCAATCGCGCGCAGGGCGTGGGCATCAGCGAAGCACCGCGCGGCACGCTCATTCACCACTACGGCGTGGATGATGACGGACTGATGACCTACGCCAACCTGATCATCGCGACCGGCCACAATAACCCGGCGATGGATAGGGGCGTGCTGCAGGTTGCACAGCGTTTCGTGAAGGGCGACGAGCTTCAGGAAGGCATGCTCAACCGCGTGGAGGCCGTCATTCGCGCCTACGACCCGTGCCTGAGCTGCTCGACGCACGCCGCCGGGCAAATGCCGATGCAGATTGAGCTGCTGTCGGCAGAGGGTGACGTACTTAGCCGGGTGGCGCGGGGATGAAACCGCTGGTGATCGGGCTGGGCAACCCGCTGCGCGGCGACGACAGCGCAGGGCAGCGCGCCGCCGAACTGCTCTATCACTGCCTCGAACCGGGCGCGGCCGATGTGCGGTTATGCCATCAACTGACGCCGGAACTGGCCGAACCTCTGTCGCGGGCCTCGCTGGCCGTGTTTGTGGACGCCCGCGATGGGGGCGAACCGGGCGAAATATGCGCACGGCGCGTTGAGAGCTTCGGCGAAACGCGGCACACGCACTTTCTGACCCCCAGCGCGCTGCTGCTGCTGGCAAAAACCCTCTACGGAAGCGCGCCGCGCGCCTGGCTGGTCACGGTAAGCGCCGCCCAATTCGAGTTTGGCGCGGCGCTGTCGCCCGAAGTCGAGCAGGCGATGCCGGAACTCGTGGATCGCGTGTGCGGGTTAGTCGCCGCTGAAGGCGACCTGCCGGAAATGCCCTGCGCGTCATAAAGACAGTGCTGAGTGCTAAGTGCTGAGCCAAGGACAGAGCGCAGTGCGCCTTTCTGCTTTTGACTCAGCACTTAGCACTCAGCACTATTTCTCTAGCAGATACGGGGCAGTTGTTCGCCGACCTGGGTATCAATCACGCGTGAGCCACCGATGCCGGTGCGCCCGACGAGCACGCCGGGGTGCGCCTCGACGACAGTGCCGATGATCGCGGCCTGCGCGCCCAACTCATGCGCCCGCAGCGCGGCCAGCGCCGCTTCAGCCTGATCGGGCGGCACGAAGGCCACCAGCTTGCCCTCGTTGGCGACATGCAGCGGGTCCATGCCGAGCAGTTCGCAGGCCGCCGCCGTCGCTGGATTGACCGGCAGCTTGCGCTCGTCAATCACGACGCCGATGCCAGACGCGCGCGCGATCTCGTTGAGCGCCGCCGCCGCCCCGCCCCGCGTCGCGTCGCGCAGCACGCGCACACCGGGGGCAGCCGCCAGCAGGGCTTCGACCAAGCCATGCAGGGGCGCGCAGTCGGACTGAATGACCGTCTCAAACTCCAGCCCTTCGCGCACGCTCAGGATCGCCATGCCGTGATCGCCGAGTGTGCCGCTGGCCAACACCATATCGCCCGGCCGCGCGAGTTCCGGCGCAATCTGCACTCCGGGCGGGATGACGCCGATGCCGCTGGTGTTGATGTAGACACCGTCACCGTGGCCGCGTTCGACCACCTTGGTATCGCCGGCCACGATTTGCACGCCGGCGACACGGGCCGCCGCGCCCATGCGTTCGACGACACCGCCGAGCGTGGCGATGGGTAATCCCTCTTCGAGGATGAAACCCGCCGAGAGGTAAAGCGGCCGCGCGCCCATCATCGCCAGATCGTTGACCGTACCGTTAACCGCCAGATCGCCGATGCTGCCGCCGGGGAAGAACAGCGGCCGCACGACGAACGAGTCGGTCGTGAAGGCCAAGCGTTCGCCCGCCAGCGCCAGCACCGCCGAGTCGCCGCGTGCCTGGAGCAGGTGATTGGCAAAGGCCGGGTAGAAGAGATGCTCGATCAGTTCGGCCGACAGCTTGCCGCCGCCGCCGTGGCCGATGAGGATATTCGGCTGGTCGCGAAGTGGGAGCGGGCAAGTCCAGCCGTCGATGTTCGGTGCGTTCGTCACGTTCGTTCCTGTCGGAAAAGACTCATCGCAGAGAAAAGCCAGAGATTGAGAGCGTTTCTACGTCCTCTCGTCACTCTCGGCATCCCGGCGATAAATCGCTTCCTGGCTTTCGACTCTCCGGTACTGAAAATAGGCGGCGCAGGCGCCTTCGCTGGAGACCATCGTCGCGCCCAAGGGACGGCGCGGTGTACATTCTTTGCCAAACGCCGGGCACTGGTTCGGCTTGAGATGGCCGCGCAGTACGTCCCCGCTGCGGCAGAGCGCCGATTCGGTCGTAACGATGCCCGCCACGTCGAAGCGCTCGGCGGCGTCAAAGGCGCGGTAACGTTCGCGCAGCCGCCAGCCGCTGGATGGAATCTCGCCGATACCGCGCCATTTGCGGTCGCAGACCTCGAAGACCTGATCCAGCACGGCCTGCGCCGAGCGATTGCCCTCGAAGCTGACGGCGCGGGCGTAGGCGTTCTCGACCTCGGCGCGGCCCGTTTCAAGCTGGGCCACGGCCATGCGGATTCCTTCGAGCACGTCGAGCGGCTCGAAGCCGGTAACGACCACCGGCGTGTGGTAACGCCCGGCCAGCGGCCCGTACTGCCATGTTCCCATCACGCTGCAGACGTGCCCCGCCGCCAGAAAGGCCTGCACGCGGTTGCCCGGCGCTTGCAGGATGGCTTCCATGGCCGGCGGCACCAGCACATGCGAGGCGAGGATGGAGAAGTTGGCCAGACCCTCGCGCCCGGCTTGCAGCACGGCCATCGCGTTGGCGGGCGCGGTCGTTTCGAAGCCGATGGCGAAAAAGACGACCTCGCTGGCCGGGTTCTCGCGGGCGAGCTTTACCGCGTCGAGCGGGGAATAGACGATGCGCACGTCGCCGCCCGCGCTCCTGACGCCGAACAAATCCTGCCCGCTTCCCGGCACACGCAGCATGTCACCAAATGAGCAGAAGATGACGTCCGGCCGCGCCGCAATCGCCAGCGCGCGGTCAATCGTCTCCAGCGGCGTCACGCAGACCGGGCAGCCCGGCCCGTGAATCAACTCGATTTCAGGCGGCAGCAGTTGGTCCACACCATTGCGGATAATGGAATGCGTTTGCCCGCCGCAGACTTCCATGATGGCCCACGGCCGCGTGGTGATGGCCGCGATCTCATCGAACAAGCGGGCGGCCAGCGCCTCGTCACGAAACTCGCTGAGGTACTTCATGGCGCGGCCTCTCCCGCGCGCAACTCCTCGTTCAGCCCGCCGATAGCGCGCAGATGTTCCAACGTTTCGAGCGCGGACTCTTCATCCAGCCGCGTGATGGCGAAGCCGACGTGGACGATGACGTAATCGCCCACTACCACCTCGGGTACGTACTCGAGGCAGACCTCTTTCACGACCCCGCCGAAGTCCACACGGCCCATTTTTGCGCCGTGCTGGTCGAACAATTCAGTCACACGACCGGGGATACCTAAACACATGGCCGCACCTCCTCTCCCATCGCCGCCAAGCCGCCAACGATTGCCTGACCGAGCGCCAGGCCGCCATCGTTGGGCGGCGTCAGCTCATGTACAAGCACCTCAAAACCCGCGTGGTACAGCCCGTCCACCACCAGGCCGAGCAGCGCCGTATTCTGGAACACTCCGCCGCTGAGGGCGGCCACGTTCACGCCGGTCACATCGCGAAGCTGAATTAGCAGGCGCACGGTCGCCTCGGCCAGCGCCGTATGGAACTTCGCCGCGCTGACCGCCGCCGGAACGCCCGCGCGGACATCCTGCGCGATAGCACGTATCACCGGCCCGGCGTCTATCTGAACGGGATTGGTGGGAAGGAGGGTGAAGAAAGTGCTGAGTGATTCGCGCTCATCCCCCAACCCCTTCTCCCTCAGGGAGAAGGGGAGACTACCGGAGCTAGAGTTTCCCGGCCTGCTGTCCGGCCTGCTCTCCGGCCAAACCTCACCCCCCGGCCCCCTCTCCGTTCCGGAGAGGGGGAGAACAACCGGTGCAGCCGGGCTATTCCCCTCACTCTGAGGGAGAGGGGTCAGGGATGAGGGCCTAACAAGAAGGGGTGAGGGCGAGGTGAGGGGTCCCAGCAGCCCTTCCAGTTCCATGGCCGCCTGCGCCTCGTAGGTCACGCTCTGGCGCAGGCCGGCCATCGCGGCTAGCGCATCGAATAAGCGGCCGGCGCTGCTGGTGGGCTGGGCGTTGAAGCCCGTTTCCAGCTGGCGGAGGAGGACGCGGCGTTCGGCTGGGGTTGTGGCGGCCACCGGCGGCAGATCGTCCGTCCAGAGCACATCGGCCGCCCACAAGTGCGCCAGCGCCGCGCGGGACGGGTGGCGAATCGCGCTGTCGCCGCCGGGAAGCGGAACAACTTTCAGGTGCGCCAGCCGCCGAAAGCCGAGGTAATCTGCCAGCAGCACTTCGCCGCCCCAGATCGCGCCATCGGTACCGTAGCCTGTGCCGTCGAAACAGACGCCGAGGACGGGTGAAGCGCCGTCCAATCCATGCTCGGCCATCAAGCCGGCGATATGGGCGTGATGGTGCTGCACGCTGACCAGCGGGATGCCGCGCCGTTCGGCCTCACGTTCGGCCCAACGCGACGACGCATAGCCGGGGTGCAGGTCGCAGACGATGCGCTCCGGCGTAATCCCGTACAGACGCTCGAAATGACGGACAGCGTGTTCGAGCGCTCCGACTGTTTCCAGCGTTTCGACATCGCCAATGTGCGGACTGAGAAAGGCGTGATCAGCGGCCGCCAGGCAGAAAGTATTCTTCAGCTCGCCGCCGACCGCCAGCAGCGGCGGTACGGACTTCGGCAGATGCACGGGAAACGGCGCATAGCCCCGCGACCGCCGAACGGGCAGTGCCGCGCCGCGAAAGACGCGCAGCACCGAGTCGTCGCATGGCTGCTCGATGGGCCGGTCGTGCAGCAGGAAAGCATCGGCCAGCGGGGCGAGGCGCTCACGGGCGGCGTCATCGGTGTAGGTGATCGGCTCGCCGCTCCAGTTGCCGGAAGTCATCACCAGCGGGCGGCCAGCGAGCAGGAGATAATGCAGCGGGGCGTAAGCCAGCATCACGCCGATCTGACGCAGGCCGGGCGCGACCTGATCCGAAACCGCCCCGGGCCGGGATTCGAGCAGGACGATTGGCCGCGCGCGCGAGGTGAGAATGCTGGCCTCGGCCTCGTTCACGCAGGCAATCGTTCGCGCCTCATCCAGATCGCGCACCATCAGCGCGAACGGCTTCCCGGCGCGCCCTTTACGCTCGCGCAGGCGCAATACAGCGTCATCATTTGTCGCGTCGCAGGCCAGATGAAAACCGCCGATGCCCTTGATTGCCAGAATCTCGCCGGCCGCCAGCCGCGCCTGCGCCGCTGTGATGGCGGCGTCGCGTTCACTCAGACGTTCGCCGCCTATTTCAAGCCAGACCTGCGGGCCACAGACCGGGCAGGCGATGGGCTGGGCGTGAAAGCGGCGGTCAAGCGGATTTTCGTACTCGCGCTGGCAGTTCGGGCAGAGGGGAAAGGCCGCCATCGTCGTCTGTGGCCGGTCGTATGGCAGGCTGCGAATGATGGTATAGCGCGGCCCGCAGTGCGTGCAGTTGATGAACGGATAGCGGTAGCGGCGGTTGGCGGGGTCGAAGAGTTCGCGCAGGCAGTCATCGCAGACGGCGATATCGGGCGAGACCAGCGTGAGTGCCCCGGCCTGTGCCTCGCTGTGGACGATGACGAAGCCCGAACCGCCCTGCTGCGCAAGCTCCTCGCACGCTATCGTCTCGATATGGGCCAGCGGCGGCGTTTCGGCGCGCAGGGCTGCTGCGAATGCTTCCAGCGCAGGCGGAGGGCCTTCAATTTCGATGAATACACCCGCGCTGTTGTTGCCGACAAATCCTGCCAGCCCATAGCGCGCCGCCAGCCCGTAGACGAAGGGCCGGAAGCCGACGCCCTGCACAACGCCCTGCACGCGCAGACGCTGGCGGGCGGCGATTTCGGCGGCAGGCGCGTTCACCTCACGCCCCAGTCCCCTCTCCACCTGGAGCAGGAGAGGCGAACGCAGCAAGCGGGGACGTGGCCCGCACGCGCAGCAGGTAATCGAGCCACGCCTCCATGCCCTGCCCCGTGCGCGCCGAAAGCTCGAGGGTTTCAATGCCGGGCCGCACCGATTCAAGTGCTTCATAGACGGCGGCGCGGTCGAAACCGGTTGCCTCGGCCAGGTCAATTTTGGTGATCAGGGCGGCGTCGGCGGAGTGGAACATGGGCGGATACTTGAGCGGCTTGTCTTCGCCCTCGGTGACCGAAAGCAGCACGACGCGCGCGTTCTCGCCGAGGTCGTAGTGAGCGGGACAGACCAGATTGCCGACATTTTCGATGAACAGGAAGTCGAGGTCATCGAGCGGCCAGCCTTCGAGGTGGCGGCCGATCATGCCGGCTTCCAGATGGCAGTTGCCCGCCGTCACGATCTGGCGGGTGGGCGCGCCGCTGCGCGCCAGGCGTTTGGCGTCATTCTCGGTGGCCACATCGCCCACCAGCGCCGCCGGGCGCAAACCGCCCTCACGCAATAAGGTTAGCGTGCGTTCGAGCAGCAGCGTTTTGCCTGCGCCGGGGCTGGAGACGAGATTGAAGACGGTCACGCCGGCCGCCTCAAAACGCGCGCGCAAGTCACGGGCGAGCAGGTCGTTTTTCTCGAACACTCCCTGGCGGATCTCAAGGACTCGGGGTTTCATCCAGAACCTCCACCGTCTCAATGGTCAGTTCGCGGCCCTGCCGCACGTCCAGCGAAGGCGTGCCACAGCGCGGGCAGCGAAAATGTTGAATGTCAGGCAGTTCCACGCCGGCGTCGCATGACGGGCAGTGAATGATTACCGGCAGCAGGGTGATGTCGAGCGTCGCGCCGTCCAGCCGCGTACCCTGCGCTGCGACATCGAAGCCGAAGCGCAGCGCAGCGGCATCCACACCGGCCAGCGCGCCGATGGAAAGCTGGAGCGCCGTCACGTGCCCGCCGCCGGCGGCTTCTACCGCGCGCTCGACCTGCTCGATAAGGCTTTCGGCAAGCGACAATTCATGCACCGGGCTGCCCTCCTCCCCAGGCGCGGCAGACGGTCAACTTAATGGGGATTGTAACACAGAAATGGTGGATGCGCCAAGACACGAAGAACGCGGGCGTGAAACCTCCCCCTGCCCCCTCTACTCAGCTGCGCTGCACCTCCCCCCTGGCCGCCCTCCACTCCGCTGCGCTACGTAGAGGGGGGAATGGAGCGCGTCCAGATGTTCGCAATTGGGAAAGCGCAGGGCGGTGCGGGCGGATGCAGTGTTATTAGCAAGCCTGTGAAAGAGTGGACTACGGGACAGAATCAAACTAGCGGACTCGGACTGAGGGAAGAAGTTACGGGACAACAGGACAGAAATCGGGACAGATGGCGCACGACAGGCTGGTTTGGCGGGCGGCACGGCCGGACGGCAGCCTTCATCGTAGACCAGGTGCGCGCGTTTGGGGCGAACGTATGGTGGACGGGATGGACGCAAAGCGGGCAGGCGTGAGACGTTAGCCTGAACACGAAAACCTACGCCGGCCAGCCTCCCCCCTGCCCCCTCCACTCCGGTGCGCTGCACCTTCGCGCTGCGCAGCGGAGAGGGGAAAACTGCACGCTGTGAGAGCCTCCTCCGCACCAAGCCCCTCGCCCTACGACCCCTCACCCCGGACTTCGTCCCGCCCCTCTCCACGCAAGCGGGGCGAGGGGCCATGGCAGGGGCAAGTTTTAAATGAATGTGGCATGTGGCGCTCACTCTCCAACCTCACCCCCGGCCCCTCTCCGCGCGCGGAGAGGGGAGAACAGCGCGGACTGTGAGAGCCTCCTCCGCACCAAGCCCCTCGCCCTACGACCCCTCACCCCGGACTTCGTCCCGCCCCTCTCCCACGCAAGCGGGGCGAGGGGCGGGAGGGTGAGGTTGATTGGCCAGCAGAACCGCCGGCTATCTCTGCGATCTTCACCATGTGCAAGAACGCCGGGAGGCTGTCCCGGCGTTCTAAGTGATCTTTGCGTGCTTCTTGCTTTACCTGGTCGTTTTAGCGGCGCGAGGCGCGCAGGATGAGCAGGAACAGGTTGATGAAGTCGAGGTAGAGCATGAGCGCGCCGACGACGGCCAGCCCGTTGCGTGCAGGGTGAGTGTCAATCTGCTCACCGAGCTTCTTCAGGCGCTGGGTGTCCCATGCCGTCAAGCCGACGAAGAGGGCGATACCGATGAAGTTGAGGCCGTTGGAGACTGGCCCGCTGGGGAAGAAGACGGTGAAAGTCCAGGCGATGATCCAGCCGAGCAGCAGCATGAACAGGATCGGGCCGGCCTTGCTCATGTCCAGCTTCATCACCATCGCCACCACGCTGGTGATGAGGAAGGTGGCGGCCGTGATCCAGAACACCTGGTAGATCAGGTCGTTCGAGTAGTACAGGAAGAGAGTGGAGAGGGTGACGCCGGTCAGCGCCGCATAGGCGAGAAAGATGACGAAGGCCACGCCCGCCTTCATCGTCTGTACCGAGCGGCTGAGGGCCACGACCAGCATGATCTGGACGAGGAAGAGGCCGAACACCAGCCATGGGCTGCTGGCGATGTTGAGCAAGCGCATCAGGTCACGGCTGAGCCAGGTCGAAACCAGCGCGGTGACCAGCAGGCCGAGGGTCATGATGGCGTAGACCTGGGCGAGGAAACGGTTGACGCGGGCTTCGCTCGCTGCGCCCCCGCGTGAAGCAGTCGTTGCTGCCATGTGCTGCCTTCGCTTTCTGATGAGGGCAGGCGCGCTGCCCCAAGACGAGAACCGGCATTATCGCAAGGCACGAGGCGGACTGCCAGCGGGAAGATGCGCGACGCGCGGCAACGGCATCAAATCAATCACGAAGGCACAAAGAACGGTTGGAAGCTCCGCTCAGGGCAAACGCATCAGAATCGGGCGATTGCCTGAAGCCTCCATCACTCCGTTGGCCATCCATCGCCCGTTGTCCCCGCCTGCCCCTGCCGGATTGCGCCACTC